>CAJULZ010000004.1:2071-58849 GCA_910587205.1 uncultured Oscillospiraceae bacterium | reverse complement strand
TTTTCTATGACCTTGAGGACAAAGATTTTGCAGATGGCAAAAGAACTGCATATCTTTGTGCATTTAGGGTTAGAACAGACCTCCGTGGTCAGGGGTTCGGGACAAAGCTGATCCGCCACGTGATGGAGCACATAAAGGATTTGGGGTATCAAAGGATATCTATTGGTGTTGACACTGCGGATATGGCTAATATTCGTTTATATAAACGGCTTGGTTTTACGATAAAGGCAAAAGAGTGTGCGGAAGATCCTTGCGACAGGGACGAAGCTATGCAGCCGAGATCATGTCCTTGCTTTTGGCTGCTGTATAAAGAAATCTAACCGGCCTGCTCTGCTCATCCCGATTTGCCGCTTAGATTGCAGCATACCATGAGGACTGCATTAACACACCTTTGCAGAAACCGCCGAAGTTGTAACATAGCAGCACTTTTCTTAAACGGGGTGGGGCAAAGTGGCGCTTGACAACCGCCCCCGCCCTGGGTATAATACCTCATAAGCAAAAGGCGTGGATGGGAACAAGACGCGGCCCCTCCCCCGCTCAGAGAGCCGGCGGCAGGTGCGAGCCGGCGCGGGGCGCCGCGTGCATACTGGCCCCGGAGCCGCCAATCTGAACGCGCAAAGTAGGATTGGACGGGTGGTCCCGTTACAGGCCGTGGCCTTGTTGGAGGCCGGGAGCGCGCATCGGGCAACCGTGCGCGGAATTAGGGTGGTACCGCGGAATAGAAGCGCGGAGCCGTCGCAGACGGCCCGGCGCGGCAGCATGATTTCGCCCCTGACAATTTCGTCGGGGGCGTTTTGTTGTCCCCGCAATATCCAAAGGAGGAAAACCCCATGAACCTGAAACCCGGATATGAGAAGTACATTCCCTTTACACCCCAGCCCATCGAGGGGCGCACCTGGCCGGACAAGGTGATCACCCATGCCCCGGTGTGGTGCTCGGTGGACCTGCGGGACGGCAACCAGGCCCTCATCGATCCCATGAACCTGGAGGAAAAGCTGGAGTATTTCCACACGCTGGTGGACATCGGCATGAAGGAGATTGAGATCGGGTTCCCCTCCGCCTCCGAAACGGAGTACGAGATCTGCCGGGAACTCATCGAGGGGGGCCACATCCCGGACGACGTAACCATCCAGGTACTGGTGCAGGCCCGGGAACATCTGATCCGCAAAACCTTCGAGGCCATCCGGGGGGCGAAAAACGTCATCCTGCACTTCTACAACTCCACCTCCACCCTCCAGCGGAAGGTAGTGTTCCACATGGACTGCGACGGCATCACCAAAATCGCCACCGACGCCGCCGACCTGATCTTTGAGATGGCCCAGCCGGTGATCGCGGAAGGTATGAACTTGCGCTTTCAATACTCCCCGGAATCGTTTATGGGGACCGAAATGGACTATGCCGTGGAAATCTGCGCCGCCGTGCTGGACCACCTCCACGCCACCGAGCAGAACAAGGTGATCCTCAACCTGCCCACCACGGTGGAGAACTGTATGCCCAACCAACTGGCGGACATGCTGGAATACTTCATCCGCAATCTTCCCGGCCGGGAGCGGGCCGTCATCTCCCTCCACCCCCACAACGACCGGGGCACCGGCGTGGCCACCACGGAGATGGGCCTGCTGGCCGGGGCGGAACGGGTGGAGGCCACCCTCTTCGGCAACGGCGAGCGCACCGGCAACGTGGACATGGTGACGCTGGCCATGAACCTGTACACCCAGGGGGTGGACCCCCAGCTGGACTTCCACGACATCAACAAGATCCGGGATATGTACGAGCGGTGCACCAAAATGAAGGTGGGCGAGCGGCAGCCCTATGCGGGGGAGCTGGTGTTCACCGCTTTCTCCGGCAGCCACCAGGACGCCATCAACAAGGGCGTGCACTATATGAACGAGAGCGGCTCCGACAAGTGGGAGGTGCCCTACCTGCCCATCGACCCCGCCGACGTGGGGCGGCAGTACGAACCCATCATCCGCATCAACTCCCAGTCGGGCAAGGGGGGCGCGGCCTTTGTGATGATGCAGAGCTTTGGGTACGACCTGCCCAAGGCCATGCACACCGAGTTTGGCGCAGTGGTGCAGAAGGAGTCCGACCGGGTGGGCAAGGAGCTGAAGCCGGAGCAGATTTTTGAGCTGTTTGACAAGGAGTACCTGTCCGTCCCCAAGACCTACCAGCTGGAGCGGCACTCCTTCCGGGAGGATGCCCGCCACGGCGACGCCAGCCGGGTGGCCTTTGTGGGCGAGGTGGGTTACAAGGGGCACACGATGGAGGCCTATGGCCAGGGCAACGGCCCCATCGACGCCTTCTTCAACGCCCTCCACGACCTGCCCAGGGGGCACATCGAGGGCTACCAGTTCGTGGACTACAAGGAGCACGCCATCTCCTCCGGCTCGGACACCCAGGCGGTGTGCTACATCCACCTGAAGGCCCCCGACGGCCGGGACGTATTCGGCGTAGGCAAGAGCCACAACATCAACCGGGCGTCCCTGCGGGCAATTTTGTGCGCCATCAACCGGTCACTGAACGCGTGACAGCTTGGGGGTGGGAGTATGAACCTCATCATCAAACCCATGGAGACCGAGACGGAGACGGACGGCAAGGGGTATGTGCACTATAAATCCTGGCGCGAGACCTATACGGGACTGGTTGACGCGGGCTATATGGAGGGCGTTACCCTGGAACAGTGCAGGGAAACGGCCCGCCGGTGGCCGGACAATATCCTCGTCGCCAAGGACGGGGAGCGGGTGGTCGGCTTCGCGGCCTATGGCGCATACCGTGATGAAACCCTTCCGGAACACGGCGAGATTTTCGCGATTTATGTTTTGAAGGAGTACCAGGGCCGGAAGGTGGGCTATGAACTGATGAACGCCGCCTTCCAGCGGCTGGCCTGCTATCCAAAAACCGCCGTCTGGGTGCTGAAGGGAAACGAGAGGGCCATCCGCTTTTATGAGCGGTACGGCTTCCGCTTTGACGGCACAGAGTCGGAAATTGTGTTGGGCCGCCCAAATACGGAGCTGAGAATGATTGCCAAGCGAGAAGAATAGGAGAAGTCCCGCCGTGAAAACGGCGGGACTTCCTTCCTCATTTCTTGAACAGATTGCCCAGGCCCTGCACCACGTCGCCGATGTTGTCGGCGGTGAGCTTGGCCTTCACCGCGGTGATCACCTTGTCGATCTGGTCGTCGGGCAGGTCGATGCCGGTGAGCTTCTCCAGCGCGGCGGCGGGGTCGCTGAGGAACTGGATTTTCAGGCCCTCATCGCTTTTGAGCTTCTCCACAATGTCCTCAATGGTCTTTTTGATATCTATGGGAATCCCTCCCCTCTCGTATTGGCGCTTTATTCTACAGGAAATTCCCCCATTTGTCAAATCGAGCTTGCGCATCCGGCGCGGACAGGTTATAATTACAACAATATGTTTTGAAAGCAGGGATTCTTATGAAAAAAGCGGCATTTATCGGCGTAGGCAATATGGGCGGGGCGCTGGCGAGGGCGGCCTGCCGGGCCGTCGGCCCGGATCAGGTCACGGTATTTAACCGCACCCCGGCCAAGGCCGAGGCCCTGGCCGCGGAGCTGGGCTGCGGCCTGGTGGACAGCGCCGCCGATGCGGTGTGGTCGGCGGAGTATATCTTCCTGGGGGTAAAGCCCAACGGCCTGCGTCCTCTGCTGGAGGAGCTGGCGCCCCAGCTCCGGGACCGCCACCGGGTGGGCGAGGACAAAGTGCTGGTATCCATGGTGGCGGGAGTGACCATCGAGGATATGCGGCCCCACCTGGCCGGGGCGGGGTACTATGTGCCCATCGTGCGGATCATGCCCAATACCTGCGTAGCCGTGGGCAAGGGGATGACCGCCCTGTGCGCCCGGGAGGCGGAGGAACCCTATATCCGCGGGGTGGAGGAGCTCTTGTCCTCCACCGGCAGGCTGGAGCGCATTCCCGAAGACCTGTCCGACCAGTTTGCCGCCGTGGCGGGCTGCGGCCCCGCCTTCATCTATCCTTACATTGAGGCGCTGGCGGACGGCGGGGTGATGGCCGGCCTGCCCCGAAAGCAGGCAATGGAGTACGCCGCCCAGATGGTGATGGGCGCGGCGGCCATGGTGCTGGAGAGCGGCAAGCACCCCGGCCAGCTCAAGGATGAAGTGTGCTCCCCCGGTGGGTCCACCATCGCCGGGGTGGCTGAGCTGGAGCGGGGCGGCCTGCGCTCCGCCGCCATTAACGCGGTGCTGGCCTCCTGGCGGCGGGGGGCCGAGCTGGGCAAATAATCTCCGGCGGCCCTGGGCCGGCCGGTCACGGCGTCCGGAGAGGAAGCCAGCGGATGCCGCCGGGGGGCGCGCCATGGAAACACACCGCCGCCCGCCATCCCTCCCCGGCATAGGCCGCGTGGGGACAGGGCGGGGGCGCGGGCACGTTCCGGGGCGGGTACAGGGGGGCGTCCTCCCGCTTGCACCACGCCTCCTTTAACGTCCACAGGCGGTAAAACTCCTCCCAGCTCCCGTCAAACCGGGCCAGCTCCGCCGGGCTGAGGACATAGGCGGGCAGGCCCGCCCGCCGGGGGCGCACCCGCTCCACATCCACCCCCACCGGGCCGCCGGACAGGGCGCACAGCGCCAATCCCCCGCTGTGGGACAGGGAAAACCAGCGGCTGCCCAGGCCGGGGAAAAAGGGCTTGCCCCGGGGAGAGCGCGCCACAGGGGGCAGCGCCTCCCACCCCCAGCACAGCCGCGCCGCCTCCGCCAGCAGCGGCCAGGCCAGCCGCCGACCATCCTCCCCCTTTGCGCCGTATACCGCCGTCATCCTCCCACGCCCCCTGCCTATCAATCCTGCATGATATATTATACCCAATGGCCCTGCCCACGGCAAGGGCCAAAAAGGCCGCCCGCGCAGCTTGCGCGGGCGGCCTTTGGTTTACGCCCCGCCGGGACATTGCCGTCCGGTGTGGTCGATGGTGTAGTCCTGGCCGCAGGCCCCGGGGAGAACCAGCTCCGAAATGGGCACAAAGGTGTATCCGTCCTGGAGGAGCTTTTCGATGATGCCCGGCAGGGCCTCCGGCGTGTGCAGGGCGGCGTTGTGAAACAGCACGATGGACCCCGGCTGCACCTTGGAGGTCACCCGCTGGGTGATGTCCGGCGCGGACAGATCCTTCCAGTCCAGGCTGTCCACGTCCCACTGGATGGGCTCGATCCCCAGGGAGCGCACGGCGTTGATCACATGGTCGTCGTACTCCCCGTAGGGGCAGCGGAACAGGGTGGGCCGCACCCCCGTCACCCCTTCAATTTTGTCGTTGCAGGCGTTCAGGTCGTCCACGATCTCCTGGGTGGACAGGCTGTTGAAATGGGCGTGGGTGTTGGAGTGGCCCATCACCTCGTGGCCCGCGTCGGACAGCGCCTTTACCGACTCGGGATATTTGTCCACCCATTCGCCCACCACAAAAAAGGTGGCCTTTACGTTGTACTTGGCCAGGATGTCGATGAGCTGCTGGGTGTCCTCGTTGCCCCAGGCCGCGTCAAAGCTGATGGACAGCACCTTGTAATCCTTCTGCACGCAGTAGATGGGCAGCTGCCGGGTGGAGGCGGACGCCCCCACCACCGCCGGGTTGTTCACCACCCAGAACATCATGGCGGCCGCCAGGGCGCACGCCCCCGCCGCGATCAGCTTCCTGCGCAGGTAGATGATTTTGGTTTGGCTCATGATAGACCCCTCCATACTCGGTGTTGGTACACCTTATGCGGACGGGTCCCCGTTCATGTTTTGCGGGGCGCGGGCTACCCGCCCCCTTTTTGTCCTGCGGCCATGGATAAACCGGGGATGGAATTGCGCACCCTAAAAAAGTACAATAAAAGCATCCCCAAATGGAGGTTTTACCATGATTCACCGCACCATCGGCCCCACCTGTCTGTTCCGCTACGCCCAGGCCCTCCGCCGGGAGGAGCGCGCCTCCGCCACCGTGGAAAAATACCTGCGGGACGCCGCCGACTTCGCCGCCTGGCTGGGGCCGCGCCCCCTCTCCCGGGACGCCGCCGCCGGATGGAAGGCGCACCTGCTCTCCCGCGGCCTCGCCCCCGCCACCGTCAACGCCAAGCTCTCCGCCCTCAACGGCCTGCTGCGCTCCCTGGGCCGGGAGGACTGCCGGGCCAGGTTCCTCAAGCTCCAGCGCCGCGCCTTCCGGGACGAGGCCCGCGACCTCTCCCGCGGCGAGTACGCCCGGCTGCTCCGCGCCGCCCAGTCCTCCGGCCGGACCCGCCTGGCCCTGCTGCTGGAGGCCATCTGCTCCACCGGCATCCGGGTGTCGGAAACCCGCCACTTCACCGTGGAGGCCGCCCGGCGGGGCCGGGCCGACGTCTCCCTCAAGGGCAAAATCCGCACCATCCTGCTGCCCGGGAAGCTGTGCCGCAAGCTGCTCCAATTCGCCCGAACACAAAAAATCGCCTCCGGCGAGATCTTCCTCGCCAGAGACGGAACCAACCTCTCCCGCTGCCAGATCTGGCGGGAGATGAAGTCGCTGTGCCAGGCGGCGGGGGTCGCCCCGTCCAAGGTCTTCCCCCACAACCTGCGCCACCTGTTCGCCGCCGCGTTCTACCAGGCCACCCGGGATATCGTCAAGCTGGCCGACATTTTAGGCCACAGCTCCATCAACACCACCCGGATCTACCTGCTTTCCACCGGCGCGGAGCACGTGCGCCAGCTGGAGCGGCTCAGGCTGGTCACATAGCGCAACGGAATTTACATTCCGTTGCCAAAATAATGCGTCTACATCTTGACGGGATCATTATACCACGCGCGACGCTCCCATTGCAAGCCCCCGGCCTACAATTTTGGACGCAAAAACCAAGGCCGCCGTGCCCGTGGCTGAACGGCCTTTCCCTTTTTGCGCCCTGATGCGGCGGGAGGATCCCTCCCGCCGCGTTTTTTTTGCGTCCTGCGCCGTTTTGCCCCGGCCAGGCAAACAACGGAATGTAAATTCTGTTGCAGCGGGAGGCCGGCGTATGGGACACTCCACCAAAAAGCTCGACCTCGCCGGACAGCGCTTCGGCAAGCTCACCGTCCTGCGCCCGGCGGAAAACCTGGGCGGGCGGACGGCCTGGCTGTGCCGATGCGACTGCGGCAGGGAATCGGTCGTCCCCACCAGCCGCCTGCGCTCGGGCCACACGCGCAGCTGCGGCTGCATCAAGGCCGGCGGGCCGCCCAAGCCAACCTACATCGACGGCACCAGCCCGGAAATGCTGGCCGCGGCAAAGACCGCCCGTAAAAACAACACCAGCGGGGTGCCCGGCGTGGATTGGCGGGCCTCCAAGGGGCTGTGGCGGGCGGCCATCTGCTTCAAGGGCAGGCGGTACTACCTGGGCGGCTACGCCCGGTTCGAGGACGCCGTCCACGCCCGGAAGCAGGCCGAGGCCCTCCTGCACGACCGGTTTTTGCAGGAGCTCGCCCAGGGCCCCCAGCGGGACTGCGGCTGACAGCGCCGGGAACTCCAACCGGGGAAGGGGGAATACCGCACAGGCCCGCCGCCATAGCGCGGACGGCGGGGAGGGCCAGCCAGCGCTGCGGCAAACCATTGGAAACGATGGGACGCAAAGCCAGAGGCTATGGCGCAACTCCCCCTTGGGGGGCGCTACGCTCGTTCGGTTGCATGGCAAACCGCCGGAAACGGCGGGACGCAAAACCAGAGGCTAAAGGGCGGGGCCGTCCCTGACCGCGCCCCACGCTCGTTCGGTTCCCGGACCCCTTTGCGTCCGAAAACCTGCAAAGAAAGGGAGTAAGACATGAACATTCTAAAAAAACTGGCCCCGCGCGGGGCCGCCGTGTTCCTCGCGGTGATGATGTGCGTGGGCATGATGGTGACACCGGCGATGGCGAGAGCGATGTCATGTGAAGAAAATGGCCGCGATTGCAACCTGTATGTTGGAACCATCTATGTTGACAGCAATGGCAAGCAGGTAGGTTATGACTATCCCCGAAAGACCTTTTTCACCTGCGTCAACAGCCAAGGCCACTCCTACAATGCCACACATGGATACGCCTGGTCGGCCATCAACTCCGTTGGTGCAAAATACTACACTCGGCAGAGCCCGGGTGTAAACGGCACCAAAATCAACTATTCCCCTGTTCCTTCATATGGCAGCCTGCAAACTTCCAACGGCGCAACGGTTTGTCTGGTCTTTGTCAAAGAAAGCACCTATACCGTTACCTATAAGGATGGTGTGGGCGGAACCGTGTTCCGTGATCAGGTAAATAAGGATTGTGCTAAAAATTCCTTGACACCTTCGTTCGTTGGAACCCCTACTCGCGATGGCTATATCTTCAAGGGCTGGAGCCCCACTGTCGCAAGTACGGTCACGAAAGACGTCGTCTACACGGCGCAATGGGAGCAGACGCCTGCCCAAGTCACCCTCACCTATATGGACCGTGGCTCGAAGTATGCCGTGGAGACGTATGACAAGGGCGCTGACGTCACCGTCCAGGGCTGCACCAATTCCCGCCCCGGCTATATGTTCCTGGGTTGGAGCGCGGAGGGCTACTCTGGCTCGCCCGACTTCGCGGCCTCCGATACGTTCACAATAAACGCCGACACCACCCTGTACGCGGTGTGGGCGAAGAAGGCCGCCTATACCGTGTATTGGTACGACCTTGAGGGCGAGGAAATCAAGGCATCGGAGACCCGCGAGGGGATCGTGGGCGACCCGGTGAGCGTGACCGGTTCCGACAAGACAGTCGATGGTTATACCTTTGACAGCGGCAACCCGGGCAACATCCTGAGCGACACCCTGAAGTCGAGCGGCACCGTCCTGCGGCTGTACTTCACCCAGAACGAGCCGGTCAAGAAGCAGATCACCGTGACCTGGCTGGACGGCTATAGCGGCACGATCAAGACGGTGACCATTGACGAGGGCGAGGACTACAGCGGTCTGTACCCCGTTGATCCCACCCGCGACGGGTATACCTTCACCGGCTGGGGCTCCCCCGTGACCGATGCGGATGGCAACATCACCATCACGGCACAGTGGGAGCCGGACAATGGCGGCGACACGGATACGGATACCGATACGGATACCGATACGGATACCGACACCGATACCGATACCGATACCGATACCGATACGGACACCGATACCGATACCGACACGGATACCGATACGGACACCGATACCGATACCGACACGGATACCGACACCGATACGGACACCGATACCGATACGGATACCGATACGGATACCGATACGGACACGGATACCGACACCGATACCGATACGGACACCGATACCGATACGGACACCGACACCGATACGGATACGGACACCGATACCGATACGGATACCGACACCGATACGGATACGGACACCGATACCGATACCGATACGGATACGGACACCGATACCGATACGGACACCGATACCGATACGGACACCGATACCGATACGGACACCGATACGGACACCGACACCGACACCGATACCGATACGGACACCGATACCGATACCGATACGGACACCGATACCGATACGGACATCCCCGACGAGAATCCGCCGCAGTCGGACCTCCCCAGCGAGGACACCTCCCTGACGGACCTTCCCAGTGAGGATGTACCTCTGGCGGATCTCTCCAGCGAGGATGTGCCTCTGGCGGAGGAGCCCCCCCTGGATCAGATCGGGGATGAGGAACCGCCCCTGGCGGAGGAGCCCCCCCTGGAGGATTTGGAGGACGACGACGTGCCCCTGGCCGTTGTCCCCGCCACCGGGGACAGCTCCCTGATCTGGACGGCCTTCGCCCTGGCCTCCGGCGCCGGCCTGGTCTGGCTGGCCCTTGAGGACAAGAAGCGCAAGGAAAACCTCAAATAAGCAAACGCCCATGACAAAACGCCTGCGGCCCGGGCAACCGGGCCGCAGGCGTTTCCATTGGCGATTGAAAAATGGGGAGGACGCGATGGGAAAGAAAAGAAGAAAAATAAAAACGGCATCCGGGCGCGCCGGCAGACGGGGAACTTATATCCTGCTCGGGGTTGTCGCCGCGGCGGTGCTGCTGTCTGCGGGCGCCGCCCTCTACTTCATGGGACGCGCGGCGTCCAACGTAACAATCTATCACGGCAAACTGGACCTGCTGGCGGCCCAGGCGCTGACGGAGGAGACGCGGGCGGCGGTGGGAAAGAGCCCCGCCGGGGGGCAGGCCGGGCACGCCGTGCTCCTCTCCGTCTGCAACACCGCAGAACGCGCCCGGGTGTTCTGCGGCACCGGCGCGGATCTATACGCCGCTTGGAAAAACGCGGACGCCCAGGTGACGCAGTTTCTCTCCAACAGCAATTATGATCCCGTGTGGGTCAAGGCGGACATCGTCTGCGAATCCAAGATGCTGGGCGGGGAGGAACTGGCCGCGGCGGTGAAAAAATCCCGCAACGGGTTTTACCGGCAGGGCATCGCCTTTGACCCCATGTTCGGCACGGCCTTGCTGGAGGCGGAACTGAACGGGGCAAAAATTTACGATTACGACAACGGCGGCTTGGATTTTGAATATCTGAACAGTTATCTGAAAAAATCAGGCCGGAGCGGTATGGAGGCCCTGCCGGACACATACCTGACGTTCCAGTGCCTCGGCTGGTTCTGCGACGAGACGGACGCCGTGTACGAGCTGGTCCATGACGGGCTGAGCTATGGGCGGCGGCAAGTCCAGCACATTGACGCAGATTATGCGCAGGAGCTGATCTTGAACGCCTCGTCCTTTTTAACCGAGCAGATCAACGAGGACGGCTCTTTCATCTATGGGATTTACCCCCGCTTTGACAATGAAATTGAAAATTACAACATTCTCCGCCACGCCAGCACATTATGGTCCCTGATCTGCCGCTATCGCCTGGTTCCAGACGACACCCTGGCGGAAAAAATCCAGCGGACCACCGAATTCATGTTGAACTATGTGGTCTATGATTCGGAAGGCCGGGCCTACCTCTATGAAGAAACGGCGGATGAAATCAAGCTGGGCGGCTGCGGCATTGCCATAGTCGCGCTGACGGAGTACATGGATGTCTTTCAAAACGACAAATACACCGACGTCTGCCGGGCCCTTGGGTCCGGTATCCTCTCCCTGATGGATCAGTCTGCCGGAACGTACTACCATGTCCTCAACGGAGACTTCACGCGGAAGGAGGAGCTGCGCACGGTCTACTATGATGGTGAGGCGACCTTTGCCCTCTCCCGGCTGTACGCGCTCACCGGCGAGGAGGTCTGGCTGGACGCGGCCGAGCTGGCCGCAAACCACTTCATCGAGGCGGACTACACCCAGTACAAAGACCATTGGGTGGCCTACAGCATGAATGAGATCACCAAGCACGTGCCGGACAATCCGGAATATTACGCCTTTGCCCTGGCCAACGCCCAGAAGAATCTTGATGCCATCCGTGACCGGGACACCACTTACTATACCTACCTGGAACTGCTGATGGCCACCTTTGAGCTGTACATGAGGGCACAGGAGCGGGGCATCCACGTGGATTACCTGGAAGACGGTTTTCACCTTGATGAGTTCCTTAAAACGATCGATGTGCGCACAGACCGGATGCTGAACGGATATTTT
Source organism: uncultured Oscillospiraceae bacterium (assembly GCA_910587205.1). GTDB lineage: Bacteria > Bacillota > Clostridia > Oscillospirales > Oscillospiraceae > Enterenecus. The sequence goes on along the minus strand of CAJULZ010000004.1, from coordinate 47,299 downwards.
TATCCGGAGTACGCCATGTACATGGCAAACCCCCAGCGCATCCTGGACACGTTTATGGATCGTGCCGATGGCTACAGAGTTCGCATCGATGATGTCCAACACGCCATCGGCGGGTTCTACCTGTACTACAAAAACTACGACACGCTGGTGGACTGCGGCCTGTTGGAGCAGGTTCCGCGGTCCGCCGGATAAGCGGGGGCCGCCATGGGGGATCAGCAGCGCAGGCGCGTCCTGCTCGCCGTTTTGGCGGCGGTGTTTGCCGTCAGTGCCGGGATGGCCGTCCGCCGGCATATCCAGTACCAGGCCAGCCGCGTGGCGGCCCTGGAAGCCCGGGAGCTGGTCAAGCCCCCGCCCCCGGCCGTCACGGCGGCCCCCCCGCCCTCCGCCGGACCCGCCCCCGAGGACACCCATCCCCCTGCCGAACCTGCTCCGGAGGAGGACCTTCCCCCCGACCCCGGCGCCGAGGCCCTGTCCGGGCTGGATCTGGGGGCGCTCCAGGCGGTGAATCCGGACGTGGCGGGGTGGATTGAGATCCCGGGAACGGAGCTGTCCTACCCGCTGCTCCAGGGGGAGGACAACCAGTATTACCTGACCCACACCTGGAACCGGGAGCCCAACAGCGGGGGCTCAGTGTTCCTGGAGTGCACCAGCCGCCGGGACCTGTCCGGCTTCCACACCATCGCCTACGGCCACCGGATGCAGGACGGCACCATGTTCGGCCCCCTGAAGCACTACGACGATCCGGAGTTTTGGGCGCGGCACCCCAGCGTATACATCGCGACGGAGGACGGCGTGTACCGGTACGACATTTTCGCCGCCTTCCAGGCCCACGTGAAGGGGATGGTGTACCGCCTGGACCTGGAGGGCCGGGAGGGGGAATTTATTGACTTCTGCCTGGGGAATTCCGTGATCGACACCGGCATCGTCCCGCTCCCCGGCGACCGGCTGCTCACCCTCTCCACCTGTGTGAGCATGGGCTGGTCTGAGTACCGCTGGGTGGTGCAGGGGCGGCTGGCCCAGGTCTATCCGGCCCAGTGACCCGCGGCCGCAGCATGAGAACAGCAGGGCCGGTTCCGGGCTTTCCCGCCCTGAAACCGGCCCTGCTGGTACATTCAGCCTGATCAAACGCTGTCTGCCGGCCTCAGAAGGTCAGCACTTCCTGCCCCGGCTTGTCCGCGGGGCCCAGGGCGGTGACGGTCAGCACCGGGCCAGTCTCCCCCTGATATGCCTTGTGGTTCTCCAGCCGGACTACGCCGGTGACGTCCGCCCAGGAACGGCTCTCATAGGCGTCAAAGCCGTCCCCCCGGGCCACCATGCCCAGGAACGTGATGTCCGCCTCGCAGCAGGTCATGGCAAACCGGCCGAGGATCACCTCGCCGGGATACTGGGGCAGGTGGCACACCACCGTTTTGGCCCGGATCGCCTTGCCGTCGTACCGCTCCGGATTCTCCATCACGTCCACATACCACACACCGAAGTCGTTGTCCGGGATTTCAATCACATCCTGGTCCAGGTCGAAGGGACACACGGTGCCGTCCGCGTAGTCCTCGCTGGTGCCGTCGGCGTTTTCCAGATAGATGTTGGCCCGGCGGTTCACCATTTTTAGATTGCGCTGGCGCAGGGCCGCGCACAATTCCTCATTGCAGCGGTTGAACACGATCATGTCCGCGTTGGTGAGCTTCTCCATCATCAGCTGGCCCAGGTTTTTGGCGTACACGTCGAAGGTGGCCGCCTCCACCATGGTCATGATCTGGTACAGAACCCAGTTGTCCGGCAGCGCCTCCTGGTACAGCCGCCCCAGCGACCACATGCCGTTGAACTCCATCAGCACTTGTCGGGGCCTGTGCTTCTTCTCGCACCGCTTGAGGAAGTCCCGGGTGAGCTCCGCCTCCTCCTCCACCGTCACCACCGTGACGTTGTCCAGGGCGCGGGGGTTGTACTCCTCCGCCCCCTCCTCACAGCAGATCAGCAGGGTGCGGTCCTCCCGGGCGAAGCCGTCCTGCAAAATGCCGTTGATGAAGGTGGTTTTGCCTCCGTCCAAAAACCCGGCGAACAGGTAGACAGGGATATCCATGCTCCATCCGCCCCTTTACAGCCCGAACAGGGCGGCCAGCTTGTCTTCCTTCAGCTCCGCGCCGATGACGCACAGCCGCCCCGTGTAATCCGCCGGGCCGGTGCGCACCTGCCATTCCTCCGGCACGTAGTCGAAGTGCAGCCAACCGCCGTCCTCCGACGGCACGATGCCCTTCGCCCGCAGGATCGCTCCGCACTCGCCCAGGTCCAGCTCGGCCAGGATGCGCTCCAGCCCATCCTTGGCAAAGGACTTCACCGTCTCCCTGCCCCAGCTGGCAAACACCTCGTCGGCGTGGTGGTGGCCGTGATGGTCGTGGTCATGGCAGCCGCAGGCGCAGTCCTCGCCGTGGTCGTGGCGCTCATGGTCATGCTCATGGCGGTGTTCATGCTCCTCGTGGTCGTGGTGGTGCTCGTGCTCCTCATGATCGTGCTCGTGGTGATGGTGCTCATGCCCGTGCCCGTGGCCCCCGTGCTCATGATGGTGGTGGGCGTGGGCGGCTTCCTCCGCCTCGTGCTCCGAGCGGATGTGGGAAAGCAGCTCCTCCTCCAAGGAGGTCTTTTCAATGGCGCTGAGGATGGTCTTGCCGTCCAGCTGGTCCCAGGGGGTGGTGAGGATGACCGCGCCAGGATTCTTGGCGCGCAGCAAGGCCGCCGCCGCCTCCAGCTTGTCTTGGGACAGGTTCTGGGTGCGGGAGAGAATGATGGTTCCGGCACTCTCAATCTGGTTGTTGTAGAACTCCCCGAAGTTCTTCATATATACCTTTACCTTGGACACGTCCGCCACGGTGACAAAGCTGTTCAGCTTCAGGGAGGAGTCCTCCTGGGCGGCGTTCTGCACCGCCACCACCACGTCGGACAGTTTTCCCACACCGGAGGGCTCGATGAGGATGCGGTCGGGGTGGAAACGCTCCTCCACCTCGTGGAGTGCGCGGCCAAAGTCCCCCACCAGGGAGCAGCAGATGCAGCCCGAGGACATCTCCGAGATCTCCACCCCGGCGTCCTTCAAAAACCCGCCGTCCACGCTGATCTCGCCAAACTCATTTTCGATGAGCACCAGCTTCTCACCCTGGTACGCCTCCGCCAGCAGCTTCTTGATCAGGGTGGTTTTGCCCGCCCCTAAAAACCCGGACACGATATCAATTTTCGCCATTAGGAATCATTTCCTTTACTTAGAGTTTCCTTTTATTTTACAACCAGAACGCAGCAAAGTCAAGCGGTACGGCGGCGCCGCTTGGGGAACCGTCTCCCCGCGCCTTGAATCGGCCGGACTTTTGTGGTATAATCCCAGCTATCTTACAGACATGGAGGTTCAATGTGATAAAACGAATTAACCGCCCGGCGCAGTTCCGAGAGACCTGCGGCAGATTGCGCCGGGGCTTGCTGTCCGGACAGCGCTGATGCCGCCGGGGAACCGCGCCCGCTGTAAAATCATGTTATATCTTGCAAAATATATTTTATATGATTTTGGGGGCTGTTTTATGAACCGCGAACATTGGAAAACCATTTGGAGGCAGGAGGAAGAAATCGCCCAGATCCATGGCTGGGATTTCTCCCACATCCGGGGGAACTATGAGGAGGAACGCGACCTGCCCTGGGACTACCGGGCCGTCGTCCGGGAATACCTGCGCCCGAAGGCGGACCTGCTGGATTACGACACCGGGGGCGGGGAGTTTTTGCTCTCCCTGGGCCACCCCTATGGCAAAACCGCCGCCACCGAGGGCTACCCGCCCAATGTGGAGCTGTGTGCCCAGACGCTGCTCCCCCTGGGGATCGACTTCCGGGCGTGTGACAACCCGGCGGCCATCCCCTTCCCGGACGGGTCTTTTGACGTGATGCTCAACCGGCACGGCAGCTTTGACGCCGCGGAGGCCTTCCGGCTGCTGCGCCGGGGCGGGGTGTTCATCACCCAGCAGGTGGGGGCGGACAACGACCGGGAGCTGGTGGAGTTCGTTCTGCCGGGGACGGAAAAACCCTTCCCCCACCTCACCCTGGCCAAGCAGCAAAAGGTTTTTGAGGCGGCGGGCTTCCGGATCGTCCGGGGGGAGGAGGCCTTCCGCCCTATCCGGTTTTACGACGTGGGGGCCTTCGTCTGGTTTGCCCATGTCATTGAGTGGGAGTTCCCCGGCTTCTCCGTGGACCGCTGCTTTGAACGGCTGCTGGACATGCAGGAGAGGCTGGAGGAAACCGGGAAAATCGAGGGCTCCATCCACCGCTATCTGATCGTGGCGCAAAAGTAAGCGCCGGGGCGGGAAAACGCGCCGCTTAATCTGCCGCGCGGCATTCCCGGCCCCCGCCCCGCATTGACTTTTGCCGGCGGCCTTTGTATAATGGGAGCATCAGGAATCCGTCATGTGTGCGCCATGCGCAGGAGGTTATTATGAAGGGTATTATCCTGGCCGCCGGGCGGGGCACCCGCCTGTACCCCATGACCCGGCCCGTCTGCAAGCCGCTGCTCCCCGTGTACGACAAGCCCCTGGTCTACTATCCCCTGTCCGTCCTTATCCAGGCCGGGGTGCGGGAGGTGCTGGTCATCGTGCCCCCCGGGGAAGTGGACACCTTTGCCGCCCTGCTGGGGGACGGCTCCCAACTGGGCATGTCCATCCAATATACCGTCCAGCCCGTGGCCCGGGGCATCGCCGACGCGCTGCTTATCGGCGGGAAGTTTTGGGACGGGGACGACGTATGCTTGGTCTTGGGCGACAACATCTTCTGGGCGCTGGATCTGGAGCAGACCCTCCAGCGGGCCGCCCGGGAAAACCAGGGGGCCACCGTGTTCGGCTGCCGGGTGGACGACCCCCGCCCCTTCGGCGTGGTGGAGTTTGACCAGCGGGGCCGGGCCATCTCCATCGAGGAAAAGCCCAAGCATCCCAAGTCCAATTACATCGTGCCGGGGCTGTACTTCTACACCAGCCAGGCGCTGTCCATCGCTGCGGGGCTGACCCCCTCCGCCCGGGGCGAACTGGAGATCACCGACGTCAACCTGGAGTTCCTCCGCCGGGGGAATTTGCAGGTCATCCCCCTGGAGGACAACTACGTATGGCTGGACGCGGGCAGCGCCGACAGCCTGCTCACCGCCGCCCAGACCATCCACGCCCTCCAGCACGGCGGGCGGTACGTGGGCTGCATTGAGGAAGCCGCCTTCCGGCAGGGCTGGATCGGCCTGGACCAGCTCCGGGCGCTGGGGCAGCCCATGGAGATGACCGCCTACGGGCAATATTTGCTGTCCATCCAGGCGGCGCAATAAGACGTTAAGGGCCCCTCCCGGATGGGAGGGGCCCTTTTGCGTCAATCCGCGTGGACGGAGATGATATGATCCCCAAATTTGATATAGTCCACCTGATCCAGATCCAGGGGTCGGTCGAAGGGGGCGTAGCAGTTCCGGTCGTTGATGGGGCCGTCCGCCAGCATGGTGGAGGCGTCCCAGTTGAGGTCCGCCGGGTCGTATTTCCACGAGGGCACGTTGTCAAAGGCCACCGTGCCGTCCTTCAGCACGATTTGCAGCCCCTCGCATATCCCCGATGATCCGCCAAAGTGTACACGGCTGGTCTGGTCAGGCTTCACGTTGTCCCGGAACCACATTGAGATGGACAGCGGGCTTAATTCTATGCGGTCGAGCCAGACGGTGAAGCCCAGGCCGGTCTCATCTACGTGATCGGCCCCGCCGCAGTCCACCGTGAGGGAACGACGCTCAAAGCGTCCCACAGTTAGGGCAAAATGCCCGGTAAACACAGGCGTGTACGCCTTCTCGGCGGACTGGACCCAGAGGCCGGGGATGGTCAGGACTATGCCCTCCTGGCGGCTGAATACCAGGCGCTCCGTCCCCTGGGCGGTGAAGCGGATGACCACTTCCTTCACATTGTCCGTGGGGTCGCTGTCCGGCTGCCACTCAAAGGCGTAGGTATATCCCTGGAGGTCTTCCCCGGATGCTGAGGTGAGGGTAAGCTCCTCCTCCGGCCACCGGCCCCCGAACAACTGGTAGTAGCTGTCCGGTTCCAGGTCGGGCAGCACGGTGCCCTCCGGGGCCTCGACGCGCAGGCGCAGGTAGCAGCAGTTGTCGTCCGCCAGGGCGGCCAGGGGGGTGATGGTGGCGCCGTTGTCGGTGACGCCCCCTTCAAAGGTCTGGCCGATCTGGTCCAGGGTCTCAATCTGCCCTGTGGACAGGGCTTCGCCGTCCTTGGCGAAAAAGCCCTGCATCAGCCCGCCCGCGCCAATGGCGTAGTTCACCGCCAGGGCGGACACGGTGAGGGCGGCGATGACGGCGGCGGCCGCCAGCAGGCGGGTGGTGAGCCGCGCCGCCTTTTTCACAGTTTTTGCTCCGTTGATCTTGTTCATAGTCAGCTCCTTGATCCGGGCGGACGAGAGGGGTGTGGGGCCGGACAGCTCCACGCTGTCGTCGTGATAGGCGTCCAGCAGGTCGGAAATGCGTCGGTTCATGCCAGCTCCTCCTTCGTCAGCAGTTGTTTGAGTTTGTCCCGTCCCCGGCGCAGCCGGGTTTTTACGGTAGATTCGTTCAGCCCCATGGCGGCGGCCACCTCCCGCACAGTCTGGGCGTAGTAGTAGTGGCGCAGGAAGATCTCCTTGTCCGGCGGGGGCAGGGAGAACACCGCCCGGCGGACCTGCGCCTGCTCCTCCGCCCGCTCCACCGCCCCGGCGGGGTCGTCCGGGCCGGGCAGGTCCAGCAGGTCGTCCACCAGGGGAAGGTCCTGGCCCCGGCCGCGCAGCTTGTTTTTCGCCTTATGCCGCGCTACCGCCCCCAGCCACGCCTTTACCTGGCCTGGGCGCAGGTCGTCCGCCTGGCCCCAGGCGGCCAGGAATACGTCGGACGCCGTCTCCTCGCAGTCCTCGGGGGACATACAGTCCCGGAGGATGTTCCACACGATGGCGGACACATAGGGAAGATAACGGTCCATGAGGGCCTCCAGCCCGGCGGGGTCCCGGGCACACATTTTTTGCAGGATGGTTTCTTCTCTCATGTCGGGATGAACTCCTTATCGGTCTTGAAAGCCGCTTTCACCTATCATATCACACTAAACCGGCCCCAGGTTTCACCGGGGCTCAAAAAAAGCGCCCCTCCCGGATGGGAGGGGCCTGTTCGCGCATGTTCAGTTATAGGCCCGGTAGAGGAAGCAGGCAATGTGCCCGCGGCTGCACACCTTGTCCGGCGCGAAAGTGTCCCCGCTGCCGTCACCCTTGGTAATGCCCTTTTCCACTGCCCAGTCCACCGCCTTGGCGTAGGGGGCTTCGGCGTCCACATCGGTAAAATCGGCGGACTGCTTGGCCTCCTGCTCGCCCAGGGCCTTCCAGATATAGCTCACCGCCTGGGCCCGGGTGCAGGCGGCGGCGGGATCGAACCCTTCGCCTACATAGCCCTGCTCATAGGCCCAGTTGACGGCGTCCTGGTAATAGGAGGCCACGGTGACAGGGGCCTTCTCCTTGGCCTCGGGCCTGCCGGCGGCCCGCCACAGGAAGGTCAGGATTTCCTGCTGGGAGCAGTCTAAGCCGGGGGCAAACTTGTCCTGGGCGCCATAGCCGTTGGTGATGCCCTCCTGAGCAGCCCACTGGGCCTCCGCCTTGCACCAATCGGGGGTGTCGGTAAATTCGGGGACGGGTTTGGGCTGAGGCTTGGCGCTCTGCTCCGGCGAATAGGCGGTGGGGCTGAGGGGCAGGTAGCCGTCGGTGAACAGGCCCTCCTGATCCTCCCGGTAGATGTAGGTATACCGCTCGCCGCCGGCGGAAACCGTGTAGGTCCGTCCGCTCCCGGTTGCGCCGGCCAGGAACAGGCTTTCGGGCGCGCCGGTGTCAATGTATGTGATGTCCGCCGGGTAAAACGCTCCGTCGATCCCCACCACGTTCCACATATGGGCCTCGCCGTCCCCGTCGCCCTCGACGATATAGCACGTTACGTCCCCGGCAAATTCCGTCAGGTCGCACAGGTACTTGAACGCCTTGGCATAGCCCTCGCACAGCACATTGGTGCTGGGGTCACCGTCAAAGACATAAACCATCTGCCAGGGGTCGCCATACGTATGATCCCTGGCGTAGGGATCTTTATCCTGCTTCCTCGCGTCGTTAGCCTCGTCATTGTAAGTATTCAGCTCGCAGATCTTATCCCGGTAGGCCGCCAGCTTTTCATAGTCGGACTTGCCTTCATTGGCCTGCACGATAGATTTTGCCATATCTTTGACAGCGTTGGCCTGGGCGATCTTGGCCGGGTCTACTGTGGTCACGCTGCTTCCCCGGTAGTCCAGGGAAACATCGTAGGTACAGGTGAGTTCCGTAAGCCAGACCTCGTTGCTGGTGTTCTGTGCCCAGAATATCCAGCTCCAATAATTATTTGCCCAGAACAGTTCAAAAGGATGGTTCAGCTCCAAGCAGGTATAGATTTTGTCCATGATAACGCCGATTTTTTCGTGTACCGCATCGTCGAACTGACCAGCGGTGATGCTGGAAAGACCCAGCTCCTGCGCCGTCCAGACCAGTTCCTTTTCCGCAAAGGAGATGGTGACCTCGGGGCTGGTCTTGTTCCCCGCCGCGACCTCTATGACGGTGCTTTCCAGCGCCTTGTAGATTTTCTGCTCCGCCGGGGTGAGGTTTGCCCCCGCCTTGGTGGAAACCGTGGCCGCGTGGGCCGGGATAGCCAGGGACAGCGCCATTACCAGAGCCAACGCCAGGGACATCAATCTCTTTCTCATTTGATCTCCTTCTTTCCTTTTATCGGCAGCCATCATTCACAGCGTGACATCACGCTGTGAATGATGGGCCCCGTTGGCACAATGATAGCATAATTCGTTCAGAACCACAAGCACTTTAGGCCCCCCGGCTCAGATCACCCGCATCCGGATCACGCCGGGCACCTTGCGGATATGTTCCAGGGCCTTTTCGCCCACTGCGGAGCCCGCGTCCACCATGGTGTAGGCGTACTCGCCCTTGGACTTGTTGGTCATGTTCTCCACATTCACCCCGTCCGCGCCCAGCTGGGTGGTGATCTGGGCGATCACCGCAGGGACGTTGCGGTGGATGACGCACAGGCGCTGCGCCCCCGAGCGCTCCATGATGACGTTGGGGAAGTTCACCGAGTTCTTGATATTGCCGTTCTCCAGGAAGTCCCGGAGCTCATCCGCCGCCATTACCGCGCAGTTGTCCTCGCTCTCCGGGGTGGACGCGCCCAGGTGGGGGATGGCCACCACGCCGTCCGCCAGGGTGATCTCGTTGTCCGGGAAGTCGGTGACATACCGGGCGGCCTTGCCGGATTTCAGCGCGGCAATCATGTCCCCGTTGTTCACCAGCCCGCCCCGGGCCAGGTTGACGATCCGCACCCCGTCCTTCATCTTGGCCAGGGAGGCGGCGTTCACGATGTCCTTCGTGGCCTCCATGTAGGGCAGGTGGAGGGTGATATAGTCGGAATTGGCGTACAGCGCGTCGATCTCCTTGACCACCTTGATATGCCGGTCCAGCCGCAGGGCCGAGTCCACCGACAGGTAGGGGTCGTAGCCGTACACGTCCATGCCCAGACTGAGGCCGATGTTGGCCACCAGCGCGCCGATGGCCCCCAGACCCACCACGCCCAGGGTCTTACGGTACAGCTCCGGGCCCACAAAGGCGGACTTGCCCTTCTCCACCGCCGCAGCCACGTCCACGCCCTCGGCCTGGGCCTGCTCCTGCACCCACTTGGCCCCGCCGATCACGTCCCGGGAGGCCAACAGCATGGCGCAGATCACCAGCTCCTTCACCGCGTTGGCGTTGGCCCCGGGGGTGTTGAACACCACGATACCCGCCTCGGAGCAGCGCTCGACCGGAATGTTGTTTACCCCCGCCCCCGCTCGGGCGATGGCCCAGAGGTTCTCCGGGAAGTCGTAATCGTGGAGCTTGGCGGAGCGGACGAGGATGCCGTCCTCGTTTTCCACACCGTCACCGACGGCATAGCTGTCCGCGGGCAGGCGGTCCAGGCCCACCGCGGCGATTTTGTTCATGGTCTTGATGTTAAACATGGTTTTCACCCCGTTATGAAATAGCTTGCGGGCAGGGTTCCCCTCCCGCAGACTTAACAGCAGTCGCAGTAGAACAGGATATCCTTCTTGTGCTCCTGGAGGGTCCCCCGGTACACACGGGTGTCCAGGCCGCCGATCTCGAAGCCCATCTTCAGGTAGAACCGGCAGGCGCCCAGGTTGTTGTCCTGTCCCTGGGTATACAGGCCCCGGTAGCCCTGCTGAACGGCGATCTCCTTGCACTTTTCCATCAGCTTTGCCCCGATCTGCTGCCCCCTGTACCCGGCGTCCACCTTCAAATCGTATAAATACATATATTTTTGATATGCCTGCTGCAAGATAGCCACGCCTACGCATTTTTCGCCGTCATAGGCCCCCACGAATATGGAGTTTTTCAACATTTCCTCGAAATCATAATCCTCGTCGGGGAAGCACATCTCCGTCACGTTTTCCTTGGGAAACAGCAGCTCCGTATGGCCCCATTCCCCGTTTTGATACGACGGCAGCAGCAGCCCGAACAGCGCAAAGGGCTGGTTTTTGATATTGATGTCGTCTTTGTGGTCTGCGTCAATTATTTTTACAGTTATCACAAAAACACTCTTTCCTCAGTTATTTTTGTCGAACGCGCGGATAAAGTCGGCCAATTTCTCGACCCCCTCCACAGGCATCGCGTTATAAATAGACGCCCGCATACCGCCCACGTTCCGGTGCCCCTTCAGGTTGGTAAAGCCCGCTTCCGTGGCCTCCTTGACAAACTTGGCGTCCAGCTCCCCGCTGGCCGAGCGGAAGGTAACGTTCATATCCGACCGGCTGTCCTTCTCCGCCGCGCAGGTGAACAGCCTGGAGCCGTCCAGCACGTCGTACAGCAGGGCGGCCTTGCTGTGCTTGATCTTCTCCATGCCCTCTACGCCGCCCTTGGAGTCCAGCCACTCCAGCACCAGCCCCAGCATATAGATGCACCAGCAGGGGGGCGTGTTGTACATGGAGTCCTTGTCGATCATGGTCTTGTAATTCATCATCAACGGGGTATAGGGCAGCTCATGGCCCGCCAGGTCCTCCCGGACAATGGCGATGGTCAGCCCCGCCGGGGCCAGGTTCTTCTGGGCCCCGCCGAAAATGACCCCATACTTGGACACATCCACCGGCCGGGACAGGAAGTCGGAGGACATGTCGCACACGATGGGCACGTCCCCGGTGTCGGGCACGTACTGCCACTCGGTGCCGTAGATGGTGTTGTTGGCGCAGTAGTAGAAATAGCTGGCCTGGGGGTCCAACTTGAGTTGGCCCTGCGCGGGGATATAGGTGTGATTTTTGTCCTCGCTGGAGGCGGCCAGGCTGATCTGGCCGTACTTCTTGGCCTCCTTATAGGCGATGCTGGCGAAGTTACCGGTGACGGCGTAGTCCGCCTTGCCGGTTTTGCCGATGAGGTTCAGCGGCACCATGGAGAACTGGCCCGAGGCTCCGCCCTGCAAAAACAGCACCTTGTAGTTGTCGGGCACGTGGAACAGCCGGATGAAATTGGCTTTGGTGTCGTCAAAGATCTTCTGGAACACCTTGGAACGATGGCTCATTTCCATCACAGACATGCCGCTTCCCTGGTAGTTGGTGATCTCCGCGCCCGCGCGCTCCAGCACCTCGAGGGGCAGCATGGACGGGCCGGCGGAAAAGTTATAGACACGCTGGGTTCCCATGTTTTTTCCTCCTTAATCCGCTGAAATTTTATTGCTTTAGCGTATTATAGTTATTATATGTTTCCCAGGCCCTTCCTGTCAATGGCAGAAGGGCCAAAAAAGCCCCCGCCGCCAGGGCCGGAGCCGTGAAAAAAAGCAAGCCGCCCGGCCTGAATGGGCCCGTTTTGCGGCCGTCTGATTATATTCCGCCCCGCAAGCGCATATACATCAGGCTGTCAGGGCAGGGCCGCGGGCCGCTGCCGCACAGCTCAGTGGGGAGTGTTGTCAGTGAAGGGGAACATGGAAGCGCGCGCGCAGGAATTAGCGCTGTACATCATCGAGAACAAAGCCACTGTCCGCGCCGCCGCCAGCCGGTTTGGCATCAGCAAGTCTACGGTGCACAAAGACCTGAGCGAACGTCTGCCGGCCATCAACCGGAGGCTGTACCAGCAGGTGAAAGAAGTGCTCAACGAGAACAAGGCCGAGCGCCATATCCGGGGCGGTATCGCCACCAGGCGGAAATACAAAGGGGAATAGCGGTACGGACATGAAAAGGGCGGGCCTGACGGCCCGCCCTCAGCGTGTCGAAAAAGTCTTTTCGCCACGCTGAGCGCGGCTTTTTTGAACCAAGGACGTTCAAAAAAGCCGTTGATTGAACGTGAAAGACACCCCTCCTGGGTTTCTTTCACACTATCTTCCTTCCCGTTCCCGAAAAAGAAGCGTGTTTCTCGACAGTCTCAGGGCGGGCCTGGCGGCCCGCCCTTTTGTGCGCAGCTGGGGTGGTTCAGCGGCACCTGCCATGGTGGCAGCCCCGGGACGCGGGGAGTACCGCCGCGTCACAGCCGCCGCCGCAGAAGCCGTCGGCGTGATGGTTGCCGCAATAGAGAACCCCATCGTGGTAGTGCCGTCCGGTCAGCGTGCAGCCCTCCGCCTGGCACAGGGCGAGGCAAGCGCCGTCACAGAAGCCGTCCGCATGGTCATAGCCGCAGTAAGCCACGCCGTCATGGGTGTGCCGCCCGGCCAATTCGCAGCCCTCCACTGTGCACAGCGGGGCGCAGCTGCCGTCACACACGCCGTTCTCATGGTCGTAGCCGCAGTAGGTTGCGCGCCCATGGACATGCCGCCCGGACACCTCGCAGCCATCCACCGCGCACACGCCGCAGCGGACGGGCTGGGTGCGGCGGGCGCCGCCGTGACAGCCGCCGTGGGCAAAGGCGGCGGGAACCAGCAGGGACGCCGCACACGCGGCGGCCAGGGCGGAAATTAAGAGCTTTCTCAGAGACATGATGGTTCTACCTCCAAAGAGAATTTTCCAAAATATCGGCAGTATGACTACCGCTATCGTCATTGTAGCACTTCGGGACGCACAATGCAATACCCTGTTGAAAATATTTTCCTGGGATCACGCCCCGGACTCCGGCCGGACAGACACAGTGACATCGTTGATCCACTTGCCGCTGATAAACCGGCGCGTGCTCAGCACCGCCTTCACCGCGTTCTCGCTCATCATGGACAGGTACACCCAGAATATCCCCAGCTTGAACACCAGGCCGGACAGCACCGCCAGGGGCAGCGCCACCGCCCACAGCGGGGTGAGGTCGATCAGGGTGGCCATGCGCACGTCCCCCCCGCCCCGGAGCACCCCCACAATGCTGGTGCACTCGTAGGAGCGCAGGGGCATCATGCAGAACATGATGGTGAGCATCATGGTGCAGATCTCCTGGGCGGCGGGCGACAGGCCGAACAGAGGATACAGGAAGGGCGCCACCAGGAAATGCAGCACCCCCAGGAACAAAACCCCCGCCCCCAGCCCAAACAGGAACGCCAGGGCATTGAGCAGCGCCCCCAGGGAGTACACCCGGTCGGTGTGGCCGGAGCCGATCTCCTGGCCGATCAGGATGGCGGCGGTGCCCGAGATGGCGAACACCCCCACCGTGCACAGGTTGGTGATGTTGCCCGCGATGGCGTAGGCGGCCAGGATCTCCTTGGAGCCCTCCATGTGGCCCATGATGGTGGGGAACAGGGAGGTGCCCAGGCCCCAGAAGGTCTCGTTGCACATCACGGGGGTGGAGAAGCGGGCAAACCGCCGTACCATCTCCCCGCCGGGCCGGAACAGCAGGGCGGGGTCCAGCTTGAACCGCCTGTCCAGCGCCGCCCAGGCCACGGCAATAGAGCAGGACAGCACCCGGGCCAGCAGGGTAGCCAGGGCCGCGCCCTGCTCCTCCAGCCGGGGGGCGCCCAGGTTGCCGAAGATGAACACCCAGTTGAGGAAGGTGTTGCTGGCCATGGAGACGCCCAGGATGGCCAGGCCCCGGTTGGGATTGCCCATGGCCCGGTGGACGCCGATATAGACCTGCACAAAGCTGTCAAAGAAGTAGGACCAGCCCACAATGCGGGCGTACCGCGCGGCGGTGGCGATCACCTGCTGGTCGTTGCCGAACAGGCTCATGAACTGGGTGGGCAGGAAGCCCATGATAAGGGCAAATACCAGCCCGATGGCCCCCGCGGCGTACATCCCGATGCCCATAACGCGGTTGATGGCCCCCATGTCCCCCTTGCCCCGGTACTGGCTGATGAGGACGGAGGAGCCGCTCTGGATGCCGAACATCATGAGCTGCACCACAAACACGGGGATGTTGGCCAGCGTAACCCCCGCCAGAGGGGCCTCCCCCATGGTGCCCACCATGAAGGTGTCCACCAGGCCCAGGGAGTTGGTGATGAGGTTTTGAAGCAGGATAGGCAGGGCCAGCGCCAGCAGCTTGCCGTAAAAGCCTTTTTCCCGCCGGAACAGCTTAAACATAGCGGTAGATGCTCCTTTATTTTAAATAACCGGCCTCCCCCGCCCCAGGGGGAGGCCGGCGCGGATTACGACATGGTGGGGAACAGCCCCTCCGCCGCCCCTTTCAGGGCGGCCGCCAGGGCGGCCGCCTCCTCCCTGGTAGAGTCCGGGGAGAAAGACAGCCGCAGCGCCCCGTCCAGCCAGGGCTTGGGCAGGCCCATGGCGGCGAACACATGGCTGGGCTTCCCCTTGTGGCAGGCGGAGCCGGAGGAAACGCACACGCCCTGGTCCCCCAGCACCCGCACCACCACCTCGCTTTTGTAGCCTGGCAGGGTGACGGCGCAGATATGGGCCGCGTCCCCCTGGGAGATGACCTCCAGCTTGGGGACGGCCTCCTTCAGCTTTGCAAGGGTGTACCCCTTGATGGCGGCGGTGCGCTCCAGGCGGGTTTTGTCCGCCATGACGGCCTTGACCGCCGCCGCGAACCCGGCGATCTGCGCCGTGGCCTCGGTTCCGGAGCGCAGGCCCTCCTCCTGCCCGCCCCCGGTGAGCAGCGGGCGCAGCCGCACGCCCTTTTTGACGTACAGCGCCCCGACGCCTTTGGGCGCGCCGATCTTGTGGCCGCTGACGGCGACGAGATCCGCCCCCAGCCGGGCCACGGGGACATCCACCTTTAAAAAGCCCTGCACCGCGTCGCAGTGGAACAGGATGTCGGGGTCATAACCCTTGACGGCCTTCACGCACTCCGCCACGGGCAGGACGGCCCCCGTCTCGTTGTTCACCAGCATCATGGACACCAGCGCGGTGTCCGGCCGCAGGGCGGCGCACACCTGCCCCGCGTCCACCCGGCCCGGCTTGAGATACGTGACCTCGTACCCCTGCCGCTCCAGATCCCGGCAGGTCTCCAGCACGGCGGCGTGCTCCACCGCAGTGGTGACGATGTGCTTCCCCTTTCGGCGGTTCAGCTCCACCCCCCGGCGGATGGCCCAGTTGTCCCCCTCCGTGCCGCAGGAGGTGAAAAACACCTCGCCGGGGGCGCAGCCCAGGGCCTGGGCCACCGTCTCCCGGTCCCCCTTCACCCGCTGGGCCGCCTGACGGCCGTATTCGTAGCGGGAGGACGGGTTGCCAAACTGGGCCAGTGCGGCCACCATGGCGTCCACGGCCTCCGGCCGCACCGGCGTGGTGGCGGCGTAGTCAAAATAGGTCAACCGCCTGTCGTCCATCCTCAATGCCCCCCTTTTGCGGAAAACAGCGCGAAAGCGTGCAGCCCCCATTCTAACCGCTGGCGGGGGGAAAGTCAACCCGGAAAATCCCCCGGCAAGCCCGCCACTTGCACACAGCCGGGTCTGACCGATGGCTCAAAGTGCAGCAAATGCGGTGAAATTTTGGTGGCGCAGCAGACCATCCCCGCCGCCCACAAGTTGATCAATGTCCCCGCCAGCGCCGCCTCTTGCGTCAAGGACGGCAACCTGGAGTACTGGACTTGCTCCGTCTGCAAGGCCGTGACCCAGACGCAGGCCGAGACCGAGAGAGACCCCGCCAACCACGATGAGACGTGCGCCACCCACTGGGAGAACCGCGGCAACACCACGGGCCACATCCAGGTGCGCACCTGCGGCGCGGCGGTGGGCTCTGTGGCCGCCCACAGCTGGGGCCGCTGGGCCGCCGTGTCCCCCGGCCGCGAGGAGCGGGAGTGCACCGTGTGTCACGCGGTGGGTGTCCAAACCTACGTCGTGGGGCCCGAGACCGACCCCGACCCCGTACCCGGCCCCGGCGCCGATGATTCCGAAGCCGGCCTGACGGACATTGACGACGAGCGTGCGCCTCTGGCGGGCCTGCCCTTTGACCTGGCCCCCACGGACGAGCTGACCCGCGGCCGGTTCGCCCAGATCCTCTACTGGTTCGAAGGGGAGCCGGAGGCGGACGGCAAGGCCCCCTTCACCGATGTGGAGGGGCACGAGTACGTCCAGGCCATCGTCTGGGGCGCGGCGAACGGCGTCCTGCTGGGCTATGACGACGGGTCCTACCGGCCCGACAACGGCATCACCCGCGCGGAGATGGTTCTGATCCTGAACCGCTACGCGAAGTACAAGCAGGCCGACGTCACCGTTGAGCTGGACGGCGACGCCGCCGACGTCATGATCTGGCTGGAGGCCGAAGGGATCATCGATGATTTCTTCGCCAGCCTGGAGGCGGAGGAGGAATAATCCCCGCCCGACGCGAAGCAGCGCAAAACGGCCCCAGGACGCTGTCCCGGGCCCAGGCCGCCGGAAAAGGCTTTGCCTTTTCCGGCGGGAGAAGCTGCGGCCTCATGCGCGCACTCGCTGTCCGCCTGCGGCGGCCAACTCGCACACTGTTCGGCCGAGAAGTGTTTTCCCCGACGCACATGCCGCCGGGGAAAACGGATTTTATTTTTTCGCGCCTGCGGGCGCGAACTCTGCGAGGCTTTTTCCACAAGCTCGGCCCCGGGACGCTGTCCCGGGGCCGTTTTTTACCATTTATTCTCCACTTTTTCCGCGAACCCCATGAGGTCCTCCACGTGAAGGGCCGTCCCGTCGTCCAGCACGGCGGTGCCTCTGAACCGGCCGAACACCTGGTGCTGATCGCTTTTGATGAGCTTTACGTCGGTACACGCCGCCCGGTCCAGGACGGGGGTGAACTCCATCTCAAACCGCCCATTATCGCTGGTGAACCGCCAGGGCGACAGGTAGTCCTCCCTGCCGTCCTTCCTGGGGATGCCGAAGTCCACCCGGGACAGCTTGTGGGCCTTCCCCTGGTAAAACAGCATATTTTCCGTGGCGGCGGAGGTGTCCCCGAAGCCATAGCCGATGTTGAATCCAAAGTCCGCGCCGTCCACCAGGCCGGAGGCGGACCCCCAGTACCAGGTGTTGTGATAAGTCCACACCCCCCGGCCCCAGTCCAGCACGGCGAAGGAATCGTCCGGGCGGAACAGGTACAGGTCGTCGCCGATACGGACGCTGCCCTGGGCGCGCATACAGTTGATTTTCTGGTTGTAGTAGAAATGCCCCTTCTTGGGGAAGGGGGTACAGATGACCATGGACTCCTCCGGCTCATTGGTGAGGGTGAGCTGCACGTCGATGGGCTCCTCCCCCCGGAACCGGTCCATGTGGGCGGTGAGCTGCCGCTTCCCATCGGCCGCCTGGAACAGGATGGCGTGTTTTTTCCCGGAGCTGGCGGTGATGCCGGAGGCGGAGGTGGCGGGCAGGCCGGTGCGGCCCATGGGGAACGCGGACATGGGGCTTTTGGTGATCTCCCATGGCTCGTCCTCAAAGGAGAGGAAGGAGATGGAGTCCAGGCCCATATAGCTGTTGTCGGCAATGGTCAGGGCCACGCCGAACCGCTCATTGCCCACGTAGTAGTAGTCCCACTCCTTCAGCCGGGTGAGGCCGCCCCGCACTTTTTTCCGGTCGTACACAGGCAGCAGCCGCTTGGCGTAGCCCGCCCGGGTAAGGTTGCCCTGCCCGTCCAGCAGGGGGATGGATTCTGTGATCTCATATTGCATACGGATACCTCCCAAAGAGTGGTGGCCCTCGTGCCTGCCCCGGGGTTTTTCCAGCCGGTCTTGTTGGACATTATACCACATTTTTCCCCACATGCCAAGGGCAGCCCGTCCCGCCGCTATTTTTCATGGAAAAAGCGGAACATCCCCTTGACAACGGGGCAAAATAAGCATATGCTCAGCATATAGATAAAAGTTTAGGTGGTGACGGCCATGACCCAGCGGGAGCGCCAGATCCTCCGGTGGATCGAGGAGAACCCCCTGATCTCCCAGCAGGAGCTGGCGGACCGGGCGGGGATCGCCCGGTCATCGGTGGCGGTGCACATATCCAACCTGATGAAAAAGGGCCACATCGCCGGCAAGGGGTATATTGTGTCCTCCGCACCCTATGCGGTGGTGGTGGGCGGCGTGAACATGGACATTGGCGGCGTGTCCGCCGCCCCCCTGGTGGGGGCGGACTCCAACCCCGGCGTGGTGCGCATGAGCTTAGGCGGCGTAGGACGGAACATCGCCCACAACCTGGCCCTGCTGGGGGTAGACGTACGGCTGCTCACCGCCTTTGGGGACGACCTGTACGCCCAGCGCATCGCCGCGTCCTGCGGGGAGCTGGGCATCGACATCAGCCGCGCCCTCCAGGTGCCGGGGGGCCGCACCTCCACCTACCTGTTCATCGCCAACGAGAAGGGGGAGATGGAGCTGGCCGTATCCGACATGGATATCTACCGCCACATCACCCCAGCCTTCCTGGCGGCCCGGCGGGCGCTGCTGCAAAACGCCCAGCTGGTAGTGGTGGACGCCAACCTCCCCGCGGACGCCATCGCCTGGCTGGCGGAAAACATCCGCCTGCCCATTTTCGCCGACCCCGTGTCCACCGCCAAGGCGGAGCGGCTGCGGCCCGTGCTGGGGAGGCTCCACACCCTGAAGCCCAACCGTATGGAGGCCGAGCTGCTCAGCGGCGTGCCCATCATCGACGAGGCCAGCCTGAACCGGGCGGCGGACGCGCTGCTGGACACGGGCCTGCGCCGGGTGTTCCTCTCCCTGGGCGGGGAGGGGGTGCTGGCGGCGGACCACAGCGGCCGGGTGCGGCTTCCCTGCCTGCCGGGGAATCGGGTGAACACCACCGGCTGCGGGGACGCGTTCATGGCGGCGCTGGCCTGGGCCTACCTGGAGGGTACCGCTTTGGAGGACACCGCCCGGGCGGGCTCGGCGGCGGCCTCCATCGCCATGGAGAGCGGCGAGACCATCAACAGCGCCCTGTGCCCGGAGGCGCTGGCAGCGCGGATGAAGCTGTCGTGAAAAGAGGGGAGCTTTGATGGATTACCAAAAGAAAAACGCCCAGGTCATAGACAGCTGGTGCGCCAGCGGGTGGCAGTGGGGCCGGCCAATCACCCATGAGGTTTATGAAAAGGCGCTGAGGGGCGAGTGGGGCGTCTATTTGACGCCCACCAAGCTGGTGCCGCCGGAATGGTTCGGCGATTTAAAAGGGAAACGGCTGCTGGGGCTGGCCAGCGGCGGGGGGCAGCAGATCCCGGTCTTTACGGCATTGGGCGCGAACTGCACGGTGCTGGACTACTCGTCGAAGCAGTGTGAGAGCGAGCGGATGGTGGCGGCGCGGGAAGGCTATCCCGTTGAGGTCCTCCAGGCGGATATGACGCGGCCGCTCCCCTTCGCGGACGAGACATTTGACCTCATCTTCCACCCCGTCTCGAACTGCTATGTTGAAAAGGTGGAGCCCATTTTTGCGGAATGCTATCGCGTCCTGAAACCGGGCGGGATCCTGCTGGGCGGATATGACATCGGCATCAACTATATCTTCGATGAGGCCGAGGAGCGGCTGGAGCACCCGCTGCCCTTCAACCCCCTGAAGGACCCGCGGCTGTACAAGCTGTGCATGGATAATGATTCGGGCGTTCAGTTTTCCCACACCCTGGAGGAGCAGATCGGGGGACAGCTGAAAGCGGGCTTCCAATTGACCCATTTGTATGAGGACACCAATGGGGAGGGCAGACTCCATGAATATCATATCCCTTCCTTTGCCGCGATACGTGCTGTGAAGCCAGACCGGAAAGCTAAAACTCAAAAGTAATTTATATTTGGAGGTTTTTATCATGGCATTGAACAAATATCTGGACGTATCCCCCGAGGTGGCCCAGGCCCTGGCCGCCGGAACGCCCGTGGTGGCCCTGGAGTCCACCATCATCTCCCACGGAATGCCCTACCCCCAGAACGTGGAGACCGCCCTGGCGGTGGAGCAGATCATCCGGGAGAACGGCGCGGTTCCCGCCACCATCGCCGTCATCGGCGGGCGGCTGAAGGCGGGCTGCACCCAGGCGGACATCGAGCATTTGGGCAAGGCGGGCACGTCCATCGCCAAGGCCAGCCGCCGGGATCTGGCCATGCTGTGCGCCCGGGGGCAGGACGGGGCCACCACCGTCACCACCACCATGATCATCGCCCACATGGCGGGCATCAGGGTGTTCGCCACCGGCGGCATCGGCGGCGTCCACCGGGGGGCGGAGACCACCATGGACATCTCCGCCGACCTGGAGGAGCTGGCCCACACCCCCGTCATGGTGGTGTGCGCCGGGGCCAAGTCCATTTTGGACCTGGGGCTCACCCTGGAGTACCTGGAGACCCACGGCGTGCCCGTCCTGGGCTTCGGCACCCAGGAGCTCCCCGCCTTCTACACTCGGCACAGCGGCTTCCAGGTGGACTACCGGGTGGACACCCCTGAGGAACTGGCGGACGTATTCCGGGCCAGCCTGGAGCTGGGCTTTCCCGGCGGGATGCTGGTGGCCAACCCCATCCCGGAGGAGTACTCCATGGACCCCAACGTGATCAACGCCGCCATCGAGGAGGCCCTTACCCAAGCCAAGGCCGCCGGCATCCACGGCAAAGAGACCACCCCCTTCCTGCTGGCCAAGGTGAAGGAGCTCACCGGGGGGGACAGCCTGGACTCCAACATCCAGCTGGTGTTCAACAACGCGAAGGTGGCGGCCCGCACCGCCGCCTGTCTGGCGAAATAAGGGCACGTTCACCGCTGGGCTTTTCTTTTTCTTGAAAGAAAAGGAAGCGAAAAAGAACTTTAGCCCGCTGACGGGCGAACCCAGTCACGGAAGATTGCCGCACGACAACCGAATCCGTACAAAATGGCCCCCGGTGTTTTCACACCGGGGGCCATTTTTATCTCCTCCATGCTATATCTTGCAGGATATTTCATTAAAAATAGAACAGCTCCTCAAATTTTTTGTCCAGCGCCACGCACAGGATCAGCGCCAGCTTGGCGGTGGGGTTGAACTGCCCCGTCTCAATGGAGCTGATGGTGTTGCGGGATACGCCCACCAGCTCGGCCAGCGCCGCCTGGGACAGGCCCTTCTCCGAGCGGGCATCCTTCAGGCGGTTCTTTAGGATCAGGCTTTCATCCATCAAAAGACCCCCAGCTCAAAGTGCAGGTAGAACACAAAAAAGCACACGCAGAATCCCCCGTACAGCAGGCCGAGAAGCAGCTCATGGCGGCGGCGCAGTTTGGTGAACTTTACCAGCATAACCGTAGACAGTATGCCGAACTGTACAATCCAGACGGCGTAGTCCGGGCTGTCCCGGAAGATGGCATGGAGCACGCTGACGAGGGCGCAGATCAGCATACTCACACTGACGGCTATGTTGTTGGCCCTGTGAAGGGCCTCCAGCTCCACAAAGTCCCGGTCCTTGTTCTCCGCCCGGCTTTTTTTCAAAATTTCGTCTTTTTCCATTCAAAGCACCCCCAATGTGCTGTGCAGGTAAAACCAGAGAAACCCGGCGAACAGTCCCAGCCCCAGCAGGGCCAGAACCATGTCCGACTTTTTGCGTAGCTTGATAAACCGTACGGCATAGATGGTGGCCATGATGGCCCAATCCACCGTCCAAACGCCAAAGTCCGCGCCGCCCAGAATGGTGCGGTGGAGCGCGGTGAGCAGGACGCAGACCAGGATACCCACGGTAAGGGCGGCGTCGTTGGCCTTATTGAACGCCTCCAGCTCAATGGGGTCTTTGTATTGGTTTTCTTTCCGGCTTTTCTCTAAAATTTCTTCTCTGTCCATGAGACAGAGCTCCCAAACGGTATTGCCAAGTTTACTTGGTATTGCTATCATAGCACCGCCAAGTTTACTTGTCAACAGTTTGGACGCAATTTTGCAAAGTTTTCTTGGCAGGCGGCAGATCTTGCAACATATAAAATGCAAGATCTCCTCAGCCGAGCCCGTCCAGGTAAACCCCCACGTCGAAGGGCTCCAGCGGGCTGTCCTTGCGCAGGTACAGCGGGTGGTGGGGATGCCCCGCCCTGGTGCGCTTCCCGGCGGAAAACCACCGGGCATTGCGCCGCTCCCCCACCTCGATCATGTCCCGGACGCACCGGGGCAGGTAGTCCCGCTTCTCGATCACCGACCCCCAGGCCGCCCACACCGCGGGCGCGCCCTCCCTGTCCAGCGACAGCGCGTAGTCAAACGCCCGCATGTTCTCGGCGTGGAGGGCGGCGTTGCAGGCCCGCTCCATGTCCTCCGGCCGGGTGGCCCGCTGGGCGTAGACGTTGAACATGATGAAGCTGTCGTAGTCGTTATGGAGGGCCACCCGCTCCACTGATTTCAAGGTGTTGTCCAGGTCGCCGGGGGCGGCGGTGGAGGGGTTCACCCCCACGCAGATCAGGGGCCGCTCCCCCCGTGTGCCCAGGATGTAACGATACTCCCCGTAATGATTCGGGACATAAAGCCATTCCGTTATGTCATAATCCGGGGAGGGAACCAGGGCGGCCGCCAGCGCGTCGTCAAACCGCGCCAGCTCCACCAGGGCGGTATCGCCGCTTGGGATATGCATAAAAATCACCTCAGTTCACATTTTATCACAAAAAGCGGCGGGGCGGAAGGGCCTCCGGCTGCAAAAGCCGGTTGCGGGACCCCCGGCATTGTGATATGATACAGTGAAGCTACAAACGAGGAGGGTTATCAATGGAACAGCAGAACCCCCAGACCGCCCGGGAGCACCGCCGCTTTATCGGGATGCGCATCATCAAAACGGTGATTGCGGTATTTTTAGGCGGCCTGCTCGCCCTGCTCCGGGGAAAATCCGGCTTTTACTCCATGATTGCCGCCGTGGTGTGCGTGCAGAACTCCACCGGCAAAACGGTGGCTTCATCCATCAACCGGATGATGGGCACCCTGATCGGCGGCGTGGTGGGCGTGCTGGTGGTTTATGTGCTGGATGTGCTGGGGATCTTATATATTGAACTGGCCCGGTACGCGGTACTGTCGCTGACGCTCATCCCCATCATCCAATTCTGCCTCCTCATCAAGCGCCCCGACTGCGCGGCCATGGCCTGCATCGTGTTCCTGTGCGTCACCGTCAACCACAGTATCGGCGATACCCCGGTGATTTTTTCCATTGAGCGGGTGTTTGAAACGCTGGTGGGGGTGGCCCTGGCCTGCGGCATTGACATACTCCTCCCCTACCAGTCCCCGCCCCGGCCTGCCCAGGAGACGGCCGAAGACCCCGCCGCTCCGGATCAGGGGGAGGACGGCAGATGACCTACCGGGATATCCGCGCCGCCCGCTTTTTGGCCCGGCCCAACCGCTTCCTCGCCCAAGTGGAGCTGGACGGCCGGGAGGAAACCGTCCACGTAAAGAACACCGGGCGGTGTAAAGAGCTTTTGCTTCCCGGCTCCACGGTATATCTGGAGCGCGGCGCCAACCCGCGGCGCAAGACGGCATATGACCTGGTGGCGGTGGAAAAGCTCCGTCCGGGCCGGCCGCCCCTCCTGGTCAATATGGACGCCCAGGCCCCCAACCGGGTATTTGGCGAATGGATGGGGGCGGGCCTGGGGGCGGAATTGGGCCTGCCCAAGCCCACCCTGCTCCGTCCGGAGACCACTTGGGGTAATTCCCGATTTGATTTTTACTTGGAGTTTTCTGAAACACCAGGGATTCAAACGGACGTTTCACGTGAAACGCCGTGCCGGCGGGGGTTTATTGAGGTCAAGGGCTGCACCCTGGAGGAGGACGGCCTGGCCCTGTTCCCCGACGCGCCCACCCTCCGGGGGGTGAAGCACCTGAGGGAACTGACTGCCTGCCGGAAGGCGGGGTATGAGGCGGCGGTATGCTTCGTCATCCAGATGGCGGGGATGGAGGCGTTTTCCCCCAACAGCCGCACCCATTCGGAGTTTGCCGCCGCCCTGCGGGACGCGGCGGAGGCGGGGGTGCGGGTGCTGGCGGTGGAGTGCGCCGCCGCGCCGGACAGCCTGCGGATGACAAATCCGGTGCCCGTCCGGCTGTGATCCGCGGGAGCGTCCCCAGGGCGCACAGCAAACGATCTTCCCCGCGGGCATGTCCGGCCCATCCGCGCCTTGATTTTTCCGCCGCCGGGTGGTATAGTCAAGCAGGTTCAAATACGGAGGGGGCGTGGACATGACCCAAAATGAAGTAGACTGGCTGCTGGAGCGGGCGGTCGCCCAGGCCAGGGCGGTCAAAATCCCAGTCTCCAAGGACATAAACCCCCATGTGACGCTGAACCGCAGGGCCCGAACCCGGTTTGGCTGCTGCATCCGCCGGGGCGGGGCCTATACCATTGAGCTGTCCGCCCTTTTGGCCCGGGATGGGTCGGAGCGGGCGGTGCTCCAGGTGCTGTGCCATGAAGTGCTCCACACCTGCTATGGCTGCTCCAACCACGGCCCCCGCTGGAAGGGCTATGCCCAGCGGATGAACGCCGCCTACGGCTACCAGATCCAGCGCACCGACAGCTACGGCGCGCTGGGGCTGGAGGACCGGCGGTCCGCGCGGTACTATGTGGTGTGCCGGACCTGCGGGCGGCGCATCCCCCGGATGAAGCGCTCCCCTTTGGTAGACCATCCGGAGCGGTACCGCTGCCAATGCGGCGGGGAACTGCGGGTGGAGGCCGCCAGCAATGCTTTGAATCTCTTGCAGGATGCTATGTGAAAGGTGATGATCCCCATGAAGCGAAGCGCGGGCGTGCTCATGCCCATCTTCTCCCTCCCCTCCCCCTACGGGATCGGGACCATGGGCCGGGCGGCCCGGGACTTTTTGTCCTTCCTGAAGGCCGCCGGCCAAAGCTATTGGCAGCTCCTCCCCGTGGGCCCCACCAGCTATGGCGACTCCCCCTACCAGTCCTTCTCCTCCTTCGCCGGCAACCCCTACTTCATCGACCTGGACGATTTGGCCGCCGACGGCCTGCTGGAGCCGGAGGAGTACCAGGGGCTGGACTGGGGCGGCGACCCCCGGAGCGTGGACTACGGCCTGCTGTATGAAACCCGCTACCCCGTGCTGCGTAAGGCGGTGGGGCGGCTGCTGGACGCGCCCCCGGCGGACTATGCCGCCTTCCTGGCGGAAAACGCCGACTGGCTGGACGGCTACGCCCTGTTTATGGCCCTGAAGGGAGAGAACGGCGGCGTGTCCTGGGACCAGTGGCCCGAGGATGAGCGCCTGCGCAAGCCCGCCGCCCTGGCCGCGGCGGAACAGCGCCTCGCCCCGGAAACGGACTTTTGGCGGGGGGTGCAATACCTGTTCTTCCGCCAGTGGGACGCGCTCAAGGCCCTTGCCCGGCAAAACGGCGTATCCATCATCGGCGACCTGCCCATCTATGTGGCCCGGGACAGCGCCGACATGTGGACCTGCCCGGAGCAGTTTCAGCTGGACGAGGACCTGAACCCGGTGGAGGTGGCGGGCTGCCCGCCGGACGCCTTTACCGCCGACGGCCAGCTCTGGGGCAATCCCCTGTTTGACTGGGAGAAGATGAAGCAGGACGGCTACCGCTGGTGGCTGCGGCGGATCGGGTTCCAATTCCGGCTGTTCGACGTGCTGCGCATCGACCACTTCCGGGGCTTCGATGAGTACTACGCCATCCCCTACGGCGACAAGACCGCCCGGAACGGCCGCTGGAAGCCCGGCCCCGGCCTGGACTTCTTCAAGGCGGTGGGCAAGACCCTGGGCCGGCGGGAGATCATTGCGGAGGATCTGGGCTTCCTCACCGACACGGTGCGGAACCTGCTGCGGGACACGGGGTACCCCGGAATGAAGGTCATCGAGTTTGCTTTCGACCCGAAAAAGCGCGACAGCGAGTACCTTCCCCACCGCTACGGCCGCAACTGCGTGGTGTACGCCGGGACCCACGACAACGAGACCATCGAGGGCTGGCTGGAGGGCGCCTCCCCCGCCGTACGGGGGTACGCCAAGCGGTATTTCCAGCTCACCCGGCGGGAGGGCTGGGCCTGGGGGGTCATGCGGGGCGCGTGGTCCAGCGTGGCCGACCTGGCGGTGATGCAGATGCAGGACCTGCTGTCCATCGGCGCGGAGGGCCGCATCAACACCCCGTCCACCCTGGGGGGGAACTGGCAGTGGCGGATGCTCCCCGGCCAGGCGGACGGCAAGCTGGCCCTGCGCGTGCTGCGCTCCACCCAGCTCTATAACCGCGCCCCCGCCCCCCGCGCGGCGGAAACCGCCAAAAAGTCCCCCAAGCCCCGGCAGAAACCGGGCGCAAATGGCTGATTTTGGTCATTTTGCCCGTTGACGGGATCAGGGAAGCAAGGTATACTTCCGAGCGTCCGAGCCGCCGCGAGCAGTGCGGATGGAGCGAAGCGAGGGCAAAAGCCCAAGGCCCACGCAGTGGGACTGGGTTCTGCCCGAGCCGGAGCGAAGCCGCTCGTCGCGAGCAGGCGAGGCGCGAAGACAGCGCATCCAGGGCGCAGCAAGCAGCCCGGATCAAATACAAGACCATATTTAAGAAGGAGTGCTCCCATGGACGTTAAAACCCGCCTTCCCGAGCTGGCCCAGGCCCGCTATGGCCTGGAGCTCTCCCAGTGCAGCGACAGCCAGCTCTACCACTGCCTGCTCCAGCTCACCCAGGAGCTGGCCTCCGCCCGCCCCGCCCCCTCAGGGGACCGGAAGCTGTATTATTTTTCCGCCGAGTTCCTTATCGGCAAGCTGCTGAGCAACAACCTGCTGGCCCTTGGCATTTACGACGAGGTGAACGCCATCCTGACGGAGTGCGGCCGCGCCCTGTCCGCTATCGAGGACGTGGAGCCCGAGCCCTCCCTGGGGAACGGCGGCCTGGGCCGCCTGGCCGCCTGCTTCCTGGACTCCATCGCCGCCCTGGGCCTGAACGGGGACGGCGTGGGCCTCAACTACCACTACGGCCTGTTTGAGCAGAAGTTCCAGCACAACAAGCAGACCGAGCGGCCCAACCCCTGGATCGAGGACGAGAGCTGGCTCATCCCCACCGGTGTGGAATTCGAAGTGCCCTTCGGCTTCGGCCCGGTGAAGGCCAAGCTGTTTGACATCGCCGTCCCCGGCGCGCACACCGCCACCGCAGGCCGCCTGCACCTCTTTGACGTGGAGGCCCCCGCCCCCGCCCCCCAGGAGGGCATCGACTTCAACAAGTCCGACCTGCCCGCCCGCCTCACCTCCTTCCTCTACCCCGACGACAGTAACGAGGCGGGACGGCTGCTGCGGGTGTACCAGCAGTACTTCATGGTGTCCGCCGGAGCCCAGCTGGTGCTGAAAGAGCTGGAGGAGCGGGGCTGCGCCCTGAATACCCTCAGCGACCACGTGGTCATCCAGATCAACGACACCCACCCCTCCATGGTCATCCCTGAGCTGGTGCGCCTGCTCACCGGGCGGGGGCTTAGCATGGACGAGGCGGTGGAGCAGGTGTCCAAAACCTGCGCCTATACCAACCACACTATCCTGGCCGAGGCGTTGGAGAAATGGCCCTTGTCCTTCATTGAGAAGGCCGCGCCCCAGCTGACGCCCATCCTCCGAGAGCTGGACCGGCGGGCCAAGGCCGCCCATACCGATCCCAAGGTGGCGGTCATCCAGGGCGAGGAGGGGAAGGAAATCGTCCACATGGCCCATCTGGACATCCACTACAGCCGGTCTGTGAACGGCGTGGCCGCCCTGCACACCGAGATTCTGAAAAATTCCGAGCTCAAGCCCTTCTATGACATCTACCCCGCCAAGTTCAACAACAAGACCAACGGCGTCACCCTGCGGCGGTGGCTGGAGGTGTGCAACCCCCAGCTGGCCTCCCTGCTGGACGAATGCGTGGGCCGGGGCTGGCGGCGAGACCCCGACCAGCTCAATAAGCTGATGGAGTTCGCCGGCGACAGCGCCGTGCTGGACCGGATGCTGGCCATCAAGGCGGAAAAGAAGCGGGAGCTGGCGGATGTTTTTGCCCGGGAGCAGGGCATCACCCTGGATCCGGAATCCGTCTTCGACATCCAGGTCAAGCGCCTGCACGAGTACAAGCGGCAGCAGATGAACGCCCTGTACGTCATCCACAAGTATTTGGAGATCAAGGGCGGCAAGACCCCCCAGCGGCCCGTCACCGTCCTGTTCGGGGCCAAGGCCGCTCCCGCCTACGTCATGGCCAAGCACATCATCCACCTCATCCTCTGCCTGCGTAAGCTCATTGAGAGCGACCCCCAGGCGCGCCCCTGGCTCCATGTGGCCATGGTGGAGAACTACAACGTCACTTGGGCCGAGCGGGTCATCCCCGCCTGCGACATTTCAGAGCAGATCTCCCTGGCCTCCAAGGAGGCCAGCGGCACCGGCAACATGAAGTTTATGGCCAACGGCGCCGTCACCCTGGGCACCCTGGACGGGGCCAA
Source organism: uncultured Oscillospiraceae bacterium (assembly GCA_910587205.1). Classification (GTDB taxonomy): domain Bacteria; phylum Bacillota; class Clostridia; order Oscillospirales; family Oscillospiraceae; genus Enterenecus. Next base: position 18,627 of record CAJULZ010000004.1, on the reverse strand, counting down.
TGTGGAGATCGCGGAGCTGGTGGGGCCGGACAACATCTACACCTTCGGTGCGAAAAGCGACGAGGTGATCCGGATGTACGCCGGGGAGGGAGAGAAGAAGGGGGCCGACGGGCGCAGCTACCTGCCCCTGGACCACTACCACCGCCCGGCGGTGGAGCGGCTGGTGGACTTCCTGGTGTCCCCGGAGCTGCTGGGCGTGGGCGACCCGGCGGCACTGGCCACCCTTTGGCGGGACATGAAGAACAAGGACTGGTTCATGGCCATGCTGGACGTGGAGGACTATATCGCCGCCCGGGACCGGGCCATCGCCGACTACGGCGACCGCACCGCCTGGGCCAAGAAGATGCTGGTGAACACCGCCAAGAGCGGGTATTTCTCCAGCGACCGCACCATCGCCCAGTATGACCGGGATATCTGGCAGCTGAAGTAACAACGAGGGGCCCCGCCGTGCGGCGGGGCCCCTCGTCTTGTCCCTTTAAAATTCCGCGTTCCCTACAGTTCTCGGATGCAGCTCCACGTCCCGGATGTTGGAGATGCCCGTGAGGTACATCACCATCCGCTCGAAGCCCAGGCCGAACCCCGCGTGGCGGCAGGAGCCGTAGCGCCGCAGGTCCAGGTACCACCAGTAGTCCTCCGGGTTGAGGCCCAGCTGGGCCATGCGCCCCTCCAGCACATCGATGCGCTCCTCGCGCTGGCTGCCGCCGATAATCTCCCCGATGCCGGGCACCAGGCAGTCGGCGGCGGCGACGGTCTTGCCGTCGTCGTTCAGGCGCATGTAGAACGCCTTGATGTCCTTGGGATAGTCGGTGACGAACACTGGCTTTTGGAACACCTGCTCGGTGAGGTAGCGCTCGTGCTCGGTCTGGAGGTCGCAGCCCCACTCCACCTTGTAGTCAAACTTGTCGTTGTTCTTCTTGAGGATCTCGATGGCGTCGGTATAGCTCACCCGGCCGAAGTCGGAGGAGGCCACATGCTGTAAACGCTCCACCAGCCCCTTGTCCACGAAGGAGTTGAAGAAGGCCATCTCGTCGGGGCACTTTTCCATCACGCAGCGGATGATATACTTGATCATGGCCTCGGCCACGTCCATGTCGTCCGCCAGGTCGGCAAAGGCCATCTCCGGCTCGATCATCCAGAACTCGGCGGCGTGGCGCTGGGTGTTGGAGTTCTCCGCCCGGAAGGTGGGGCCGAAGGTGTACACGCTGCCGAAGGCCATGGCGAAGTTCTCCGCATTGAGCTGGCCGGACACGGTGAGGTTGGCCCGCTTGCCGAAAAAGTCCTGGGAGAAGTCCACCGAACCGTCCTCCAAACGGGGCGGGTTGGCCAGGTCCAGGGTGGTCACCTGGAACATCTCCCCGGCCCCCTCGCAGTCGGAGGCGGTGATGAGAGGGGTGTGGATATACACGAAGCCCCGGTCCTGGAAGAAGCAGTGGATGGCGTGGGCGGCCACGCTCCGCACCCGGAAGGCGGCGGAGAACAGGTTCGTCCGGGGCCGCAGGTGCTGGATGGTGCGCAGGTACTCCACGCTGTGGCGCTTCTTTTGCAGGGGGTAGTCCGGGGAGGAGGGGCCCTCCACGGCGATGGAGGCGGCCTTCACCTCTAAGGGCTGCTTGGCCTGGGGGGTGAGCACCACCGTGCCGGTGACGATGAGGGCCGCGCCCACGTTCTGGCCCGCGATGTCCTTGTAGTTGTCCAGCACGTTGGCGTCCATGACCACCTGGAGATTTTTGAAGCAGGAGCCGTCGTTGAGCTCGATGAAGCCGAAGGTCTTCATGTCCCGGATGGTGCGGGCCCAGCCCATGACGGTGACGGTCTGGCCGTCTAAGCGCTCGCCGTCGGCAAAGACGGAGGCGATGGTGATGCGTTCCATATGCGTTCCCTCGATTCCCTATCATTCTCCCGCCCCCGGCGGGGGCGGGGCAAAAAACACAGGCATAGTATATCATTTTTTTTGCCATTTGCAAGAGTGTGCGGAAAAAAGAGGGGCTTTCGCCCCTCTTTTTACAGGTGGGTTGGGATGAAAAACAGCCATGGGGCGGTGACAATGGCCATCACCAGGGCGATGATATGCCGCTGCCTGTCGTCCAGCAACTTGCAGGAGCGCATGGCCCGCTTGTCGAAGAAGTAGATGCACACCCCGGCGATAGCCACCCCCGCCAGCGTCCACAGGAAGGGCAGCGGGTGGCGGAAGGGGTTCATCATCATCCCCTGGGCGGCGTCCACCACCCAGCCGCCCTCCGCCCCCGCCCGGTCCATGGCGGCGATGGACAGTGCGCCGCCTAAGAGCATCCACACCATCCCCACGGCGTCGGCGGCGAAGCCCAGCAGCCAGAATTTCCACCACAGCTTCTTCACCACCGCCCCCTTCTGGGCGTGCTTCAGGGCCAGCAGGGTGAGGAACAGCACGGCGCAGTCCACCGCCAGGTTGGCGGGGATGACGAACACCAGGATCTGCGGGAACAGGATCAGGATCCAGATGGGAAAGATCACGTTGTAAATCCGGGTCTGTCGTTTCATAGCTGCCTCCATTCCAGGCCCCGCCGCTCTTTCCACCGGAGGAAGCCGCCCGCCCGCATCAGCCAGCCCGCCATCGCCCCGGCCAGGGAACCCGTCAGGGCCGCGGCGGAGTTCAGGACATAGAACCCCCGGAACAGCCAGCTCCCGCCCTCCGGGAACCATGTGAACAGCAGCACAGCGCACAGCGGCAGCACGACCGGCAAGGCCGGATTCCACCGGGCCAGCAGGATCTGCGCCCCCGCGCACAGCGCCCCGCACCACAGCGGCGACAGCACCAGCAGCAGCGCGGCGGTCATTTCCAGCCATTCACCCATTTCGCCTTCCCTCCCTTCTCCAGCGGCAGACGCCCGCCAGCCAGCCCGCCAGCACGCCCGCCAAGGACGCCCCGCACCAGAACAGCACCAGCCCCCAGCCCAGCTCCCCCCAGGGAGTGGCCTCCTCCAGCCGCCACGCGCAGAACAGGGCGGCCAGCCCGGTGAGGCCGGGCAGGATGAGGGCAACGGGCAGCCCCTTTTTTGCCAGCGCCGCCTGGGCCACGGCGAAGCCCCCCGCCCCCAAAAAGGGCAGCAGCAGCACCACATATCCAATCAACCCGATATATTCAGCGATCATGGGAATCCCTCCTTGTTTTGATCTTGTGCCGCGCCGCCCCCGCCAGATTGCCCGCCAGGGCGGCGATGAGGACGGCGAAGATCGTCGTGCCCCCCAGCGTGCCCCCCTCCGCCACGATGTCAAGCAGCCGTGCGCCTACGACTAAAAGCAGGCTGAACAGGGCGCACGCCGCCGGGTAAACGGGGCAGAAGCCGTGCCGCCGCCCCAGGGACAGGCCGGACATGAAGCCCCCCACCGGCAGCAGCAGCCAACAGTACAGCACGCTCAGCACGGGGATGCGGTGGTCGTCCACCAGCCACAGGAGCAGGGGCAGCGCCAGGCACAGGAACGCCGCGAAGCCCACGTGGGGCAGGGACTCCCGCCAGTGAAGGGGGGAGGGGCCGGGGGCCAGCCCCAGCTTTTCCCGGATGGCGGCCACCTCGGTATACCAGCCCACCCAGCGCCCCAGCCAGACGATCACGTACATTAGGGTCAAGGGAACCAGGAAGGTGAGGTAATCCGCCGGGGTGGAGCACACATTCAGCCCCGCCCACAGGCAGGCGGTAGCGGAGGTGACGGAGTAGTGGATCAGCGAGCGCGTCACCAGCTCCCGCCCGCTGTCGGCGAAGGGGAGGGTGGCGATGCCCACCTCCGCGCCGAACAAGGCGAACAGGGCGAAGGAAATCAGGACGCCCATCCATTCCAAATGCAGGTTCCAGCTGGAGAACCCGCAGTCCGGGAACTGGAAGCCCCTAAAGTGGGCGGGGCCGAACAGGCTGAAGCAGCCCAGCAGGTAGCCCAGCAGCAGGTGGACGGCGACCCCCGCCAGCGCGCCTGCCGCAGCCCGGACGAGCCATTGCCGTTTTGTATCTGTCACAGGATATCCCTCCTTGTCGTCATGCTCCGATTGGGCGCGCGGCCGGGTTGCTTTCCCTCCGGCCCGGACAAAACCCGCCCCGCCGCGCGGCGGGTGGGCTTTTGCCCTCGCTCCGGTCCAAGCTCTCCTGCGCGCCTATCGTCACACTTCCAGCGCCTGCTTAATCTTCTTCACGTACCGCCGGGACACCCAGCACACCGTCCCACCCTCCAGGGTCATCTTGATGGTGCCCGCCAGGGTCAGGTCCAATGCCGCCACCCGGTCCAGGTTCACGATCTCCGAGTTGGACACCCGGACGAACTTCGTCCCCGCCAGCTCCTCCTCCAGCTCGTACAGCCGCTGGCGAGCGGTGAACACCCCCTTGGCGGTCTGGCAGAACACGCCCTTGTCCTCGGCGTAAAACCGCAGCACCATGGCTCGGCTCACCCGCACCGCTTCCCGCTCGGCATAGACCGTGAAGGGCCCAGGGAGAGCGGACTCCCGCAGCTTCCGGGCCAGCTCCTCCACCTCCGCCGTGGGCATTGGGGCGCGGAGGATGATCTCCGGCCCGTCCAGGCCGGGGTCGATCTGCACCTCTACCTTCAACAGCGTCCCCTCCCCTCTTGTCATGCCCAGTATACCCAAGCCGCCGTCAAATGTCCAGCAATCCGGGACGGATGGTCGTTTTGGGCGGATAGGCGGCAAAAAAGGCGGCCCCGCCCAGCCGGGCGGGGCCGCTGCCTCAATACCGCAGGATAAAATAGATCACATACAGCCAGCTCATCAGGCCGTGGATAATGGCCCAGGGGATGGAACCCCAGGTGGTGTAGCTGATGACCATAGCCAGGGCGCTGCCGAAGGAAATGCCTGCCTTGGCGGCGCTCCCGGCGTTGAGATTGCCTTTGCGTTTGTCCTCGTCCATAGAACTGCCCCCCTTCACAGCAAAATAACCCCCGCCTCTTTGCACGCCTCAATCGTCCGGGGATCCCAGATGGACGCCTGCACCTCCCCGATGTGGGCCTTGTTCCCCATGGGCCAAGCCCACGGGGGCCCCTTTGGATTTGACCTGCGCGGCGGGAATGAATCCCGCCTTGCGCCGAGATTTTGCCTGCGGCAAAATGCTCGTACGCCGCACCTGCGGCGGAGGGCAAGGCCCACATCTTACAGCAGGATAACCCCTGCCTCTTTGCACGCCTCCAGCGTCCGCGGGTCCCAGATGGATGCCTGCACCTCGCCGATGTGGGCCTTGCCCAGCAGGAACATGGACACCCGGCTCTGGCCGATGCCGCCGCCGATGGTGAGCGGAAGCTCCCCCGCCAGCAGGGCGCGGTGGAAGGGCAGCTCCCGGCGGCTGTCGCACCCGGCGGCGGAAAGCTGCCGGTCCAGGGATTCCGGGCTCACCCGGATGCCCATGGACGAGATCTCAAAGGCGTGGCCCAGCAGGGGGTTCCACAGCAGGATGTCCCCGTTCAGCGCCCAGTCGTCATAGTCCGGGGCGCGGCCGTCGTGGGGCGTGCCCGACTTCAGCGCCCCGCCGATGCCCATGAGGAAGGTGGTGGGGTGGTCGCGCGTCCAGGCGTCCTCCCGCTCCTTGGGGGACAGCTCCGGCCATTTGTCCTCCAGCTCCTGAGCGGTGACGAAGGACACCTCCCGGTCAATGAGGGGCAGGGGGGTGAGCTGGGGGTACACCGAGCGCAGGGTCTGCTGGGTGTTGGCCAGGGCGCCCACAATGGTGCGCACCACGCCCTTTAAGTAGTCCGCATTGCGGTCCCGGGGGGCGATGACCTTCTCCCAGTCCCACTGGTCCACGTAGACGGAGTGGAGGTTGTCCAGCTCCTCGTCCCGGCGGATGGCGTTCATGTCGGTGTACAGCCCCTCGCCCACGGAAAACTGGTAGCGGTGGAGGGCCAGGCGCTTCCACTTGGCCAGGGAGTGCACCACCTGGGCGTCCCGCCCCGCGTCGGGCACGTCGAAGGACACGGGGCGCTCCACGCCGTTCAGATCGTCGTTCAAGCCGGTGGACGCCTCCACAAACAGGGGGGCGGACACCCGGCGCAGGTTCAGCGCGCCGCCCAAATCGTCCTCAAACAGCCGCTTGAGCAGGCCGATGGCCTTCTGGGTATCGTACAGGTTCAGCAGGGGGGCGTACCCCTGGGGGATGACGGTGGTGAGCATATGCTTTACCCCTTTACTTTATAAAAGATAAGCCATTATACCCTACGCGAGAAAAAAATGCAAATCGAATTGTGTTTCCCCCTTGAATATGGTATACTTCCCATATATCATGGGATGGGGCGGAAAATTTCCGGCAGACTGCCCATGCCGGCAGGAGGCGGAGCCCGTGGATATGGCCCTGTTTCAACAACTGAACCGGATTTACGCCCCCCTGCGCGGCAGGGCCGTCCGGCTTACCCAGGCGCTGGCCCGGCGCGGGCTGGAGGCGAACTGGGGCTGGTATGCCAACCATTCCGTCAAGGTGGACGGCGAATACCAGACCGAGGAATTCCCCATCCCGGTGATCGAGGCAAAGGGGCTGTGTGAGATCGGGCTCAACCTGGACGGCTGCTGGGTGGAGTTCCAGCTCTCCCGGGAAGCGGCTTTGGCGTTCGACTGGGGACAGCTCCCGGAGGGCGCGGAGGTCTACGGGGCGGAGCAGTACCTGATGGATTTCTACGCCGCAGGGATGGACAGGGCCGGGATCGCCGGACGGATCGCGGAAAGCACGGAGCAGGCTGTCAACGCCGCCCTATCCTTTCCCCCCGACGCGCCGGACGACGCCCTGCTGTCGGCGGTGGAGACCTTCCACCGGTGGAACACAGAAGCAAACCGCAAAGGAGACGATACCAATGGTTGAAAATTTTGAGGCAAAACTCAGCGAGTACGCCCATCTGCTGGTGGAGGTGGGCCTGAACGTCCAGCCGGGGCAGACCCCCAGTATTGAGAGCAACGTGGAGTTTGCCGCCCTCACCCGTCAGTGCGTGGCAGCCTGCTACGACTGCGGGGCGCGGAACGTGGTGGCGTACTATGGGGACGACTATATCACCCGAGAGCAGTTCCTCCGGGCGGACGGGGCGGTATTTTCCGAGTACCCCAGCTATATGAAGGCCCGGGTGGACTGGTTTTTGGAGCAGAAGTCCCCCCGGCTGTCCTTCACCGGCTCCAACCCGGAGCTTTTGAAGGGCGTGGACCCCGCCCGCATCCAGGCCCGCCGCAAGGCCAGCAACGAGCCCACCAAGCCCTACTTCGACGCCATGATGGCCAACCGCTTCCAGTGGTGCGTGGGCGCCCACCCCACCCCGGCCTGGGCGGAAAAGGTGTTCCCGGACAAGAAGGGGGAGGCGGCCATGGACGCGCTGTGGGACGCCATCTTCTCCGTGTGCCGGATCACCGGGGACGGGAAGGCGGTGGAGCGGTGGAAAGCCCACGCCGCCGCCGTGGGCCGCCGGGTGGAGCTGCTCAACGGCTACCAGTTCGCGTCCCTGCGCTATACCAATTCCCTGGGCACCGATCTCACCGTCCGCCTGCCGGAAAACCACGTGTGGGCCGGCGCTTCCGACCATACCCCCGAGGGGGTGGAGTTCCTGCCCAACATCCCCACGGAGGAGATCTTCACCGCCCCCCGGTGGGACGGGGTGGACGGCCGGGTGTACTCCGCCCTGCCCCTGGCCATGGACGGCAACCTGATCAAGGACTTCTATCTCGACTTCAAAGACGGCCGCATCGTGGACGTGCACGCCGCCCAGGGCGAGGAATTCCTCCGCCACGGCATCGAGGTGGACGAGGGCGCCCATTACCTGGGCGAGGTGGCCCTGGTGGCTTACGACTCCCCCATCCGGAACACGGGAATCCTGTTCTACAATACCCTGTTCGACGAAAACGCCTCCTGCCACCTGGCCTTCGGGAAGGCGTACCCCAGCTGTGTGAAGGGCGGCGAGGATATGTCCCCGGAGGCGCAGAAGGCGGCGGGGCTGAACCAGTCCATGACCCACGTGGACTTCATGGTGGGCACCCCCGACCTGTCCATCGTGGGCCTCACCCATGACGGCAAAGAGATCCCGGTGTTTGTGGACGGCAATTTCGCGTTTTAAGGATACCCACCCACGGCGGCGCGCCCGTAGGGGCTGATGCCCTCATCCGCCCTCCGTTCCCCTTTTTAAGGGCCGATGAGGGCACCGGCCCCTGCAGCGAAGAATACCCCTATTTTAATATATCAGGAGGAACAACCAATGGACTACAAAAAAGCGTATGAACAGTGGCTGGGCTCTCCCGCCCTGTCGGCGGAGGAAAAGGCGGAGCTGTCCGCCATCGCCGGGGACGAGAAGGAGATCGAGTCCCGGTTCTTCTCCCAGCTGGAGTTCGGCACCGCCGGGCTGCGGGGCACCATGGGCGTGGGCCTGTACCGCATGAACATCCACGTCATCCGCCACGCCACCCAGGCCTTTGCCAAGGTCATTTTGAACGAGGGGCCCGAGGCCGTCAAGAAGGGCGTGGCCGTCTGCTTCGACTGCCGGAACAACTCCGACATTTTCGCCCGTGAGGCCGCCTGCATCATGGCCGCGGCGGGCATCCCCGTGCGGCTGTTTGAGTCCCTGCGCCCCACCCCGGAGCTGTCCTTCGCCATCCGGGAGTACGGCTGCATCGCGGGCATCAACATCACCGCCAGCCACAACCCCAAGGAGTATAACGGCTATAAGGTCTACTGGTCCGACGGCGCCCAGCTCCCCCCCAACCACGCCGACGAGGTGGCCAAGATCATGACCGAGTCCGACGTGTTCGACGTGACCGTGGCCGACTATGACAAGGCGGTGGCGGACGGCCTGATCACCATCATGGGCGAGGAGACCGACGAGAAGTTCCTGGCCAACGTGATGGAGCAGGTGAACGACCAGGCGGCGGTGGACAAGGTGGCGGACACCTTCAAGATGGTGTACACCCCCTTCCACGGCACCGGCTACAAGCTCATCCCCGAGGCGTTGAAGCGGCTGGGCATGAAGCACGTGATCTGCGTGCCCGAGCAGATGGTCATCGACGGCAACTTCCCCACCGTGGCCTCCCCGAACCCGGAGAACCCCGAGGGCTTCTACCTGGCGGTGGAGCTGGCCAACAAGGAGGGCGCGGACTTCATCCTGGGCTCCGACCCGGACGCCGACCGCATCGGCCTGATGGTGCGCACCTCCGACGGCGAGTTCAAGGTGCTCACCGGCAACCAGACCGGCGTGCTGCTGCTGGACTACCTCATCGGGGCCAAGCAGCGCACGGGCAAAATGCCCGCCAACCCCACGGCCCTGAAAACCATCGTCACCACCGAGATGGCCCGGAAAGTGGCGGAGGTCAACGGCCTGAAGTGCTACGACACCTTCACCGGCTTCAAGTTCCTGGCCCAGAAGAAGGATCAGCTGGAGGGCTCCGGCCAGGGCAGCGTGATCATGTCCTATGAGGAGAGCTACGGCTACATGCTGGGCAGCTACGTCCGGGACAAGGACGCCGTCACCGCCGCCGTGGCCATGACTGAGATGGCCGCGTACTACGCCGGGCAGGGCATGACCCTGTACGACGCGCTGCTCAAGCTGTATGAGAAGTACGGCAACTACGGCGAGCGCACCCTGAACCTGGTGATGCCCGGGCTGGACGGCCTGAAGAAGATGGCCGGGCTGATGGCGGGCCTGCGCGCCAATCCCCCGAAGGAGATCGGCGGCGAGACGGTCAAGACCTGGAAGGACTACAAGGACGGCAGCGTGGTGGACGCCGCCACGGGGGAAAAGACCGCCATGGAGCTGTCCGGTTCCAACGTGCTGCGCTACGAGCTGGCGGACGGCACGTCGTTGATCGTACGCCCCTCCGGCACCGAACCCAAGGTGAAGGTGTACATACTCGCCCAGGGGGCCGGCCAGGCCGACTGCGCCGATAAAATCGCCCGCTATTCCGCCTGGGCGGAGGGCTTGAAGGGCTGAACCTCCCCGGAATGAAGTGATACCCCCGGCAGATCGCTGATCTGCCGGGGGATTGCTGTCTCCGGAGCTTTCAAAATGGGCAAATAGCGGCAAATAAGGATAATCTGTAAACAGAAAATGAATGATTTGTTGCGAAAATCATTATACAATTGATGTTATGCACAAAAACATTTTATCGTAATTGGCTATATTCCCCAGTTTGCCTCTTTCCTTTTGCAAGAAATAGTGGTATACTTGCAAACAGTTAAAGGAGGTGAGAACGAGATGAACGGTATCAAGAATTGGCTCAAGAACAGCTACCGGTGCTACTGTGACATGGCCGTCCAGGCGATGGACTGCGGGTTGACTGAGCAGCCTTACCAGGGCTTCTAAGCGGGAGACCTCCGCTTGCTCAAAACGAGAATTTGCAGGGCGCCGCTGTGGCGCGGCCCCCTGTTCTAATATAACTTCCCCCGCGTCCGGGCCAACCGGCCCGCAGAAGCATATCCCACAGCAAGTTTTCCATTTTAAATTTTGAACACAGTGCACCGGCCCCGGCGGACGAGTCGTCCGCCGGGACTTTTTTCTTGACGCCCCGCTGTCCATCTGATATAATCATTTTATATAACTGAGTTATATAACTTTTTTGTGTGAGGTGCGCCATGCCAAAGCAGAAAATCACCAAGGAGATGGTGGTGGAGGCTTGAAAAACTGACCGGGGGGCAAGCATTATGGCAAAGGCAATCACATTTGGTCTGTTAAGTGCAGTAGCGGGAATTGTAGGTTGTTTTATTTTAGAGGGTTTTGGGGTTGTTTTTTCTATTAGTGTTATTGGGATTGGAATTATTTCTTCCTTGGAAAAAAAGAGATAAAGAAAGGCCCCGCTTTTGCGGGGCCTTTCTTTAATAATTTAGTTTTATAGAATTACCACGTTCGTCATAGAGACCTCCTGCTGAAACACTGAAGGAACCATGCTTATTAATAGTAATATTTGCACCTACAGCAATTTGAGGGTGTACATAATGTCCGTAAAGGTAAGTTGTCCCGTGTCCGGAAGTTTTTCTTTCTAAGGTAAACTCACCGTGACCATACAAACTGGTTACAATTGGCCCAATATAGCCTTTGAGATCGGCATACCAAGTTACACCTGAAGGATAGCCATTTGCATACCCATATTCTTCAGATTGAATCGCGCCATTTATATAGGACGTTGTAATACCGGTGTTGGGGTCTACCAGTTCTCCGTTAAGTTTGTCTACTTTATAAAATGACCCAGGCTGCATTTCAAATAGAGTATCATCCCAAGAAACACCGATGTTATCTTGCCACCGGAAAAAAGGAAGGCTATTCCATTGGTAAGAATATTTAACTTTTATAAGACTTGGATCGCTTAGTACTCCGCTAATACTCCAGACAAGGGAAAGATCGGCTGCGGGGATTTGTCCAATTGGCATAATTCCATCTGATTGAATTGTGTAGTCTTCAAATTCGTGTGTTTCTTGGTCATAGGTAGTAATAGTTGCGCTTTTGAAGTATAAGGATGTATCTCCATAGATGGATTCTTTGGCCGAAAGCGACATATGTTCCAAAACAATTTGTGGATAACCACGATTTAAAAGTGCGGAGTCAATTTCAGATTCTACGACAGTAGCTGCACTTGCCCTATTGCAACCAAGCAAAGCCACAATAGCAACAGAAAGAACAAGTGACAAAAGCTTTCTATTCTTCATGTTGATACCTCCTGTTTTTTGCATCACCTTATGCTGTAATATAAATTATCATACTTTATATTAAATGTCAACCGATAATATAACAACATATTTTCTGCACACCCACTTTCGCAAATCTTAAATTGCGTTCCCATTTCCAAAGGTGTATACTGTTCGGGAGAGAGGGCGGATATCCCTCCCTGTATTAGAAAAGGAGGAATTTACCATGCGTTATCAAATCAGCGGCGAGCCCATGCCCGTGGTCATCTGCGACGTGGAGGCCAACGAGGCCATGATTACGGAAAAGGGCTCCATGTGCTGGATGTCCCCCAATATGGATATGCAGACCAGCGCGGGCGGCATCGGCAAAGCCTTTGGCCGGATGTTCTCCGGCGAGTCCATGTTCCAGAATATTTACACCGCCAAGGGCGGCCCGGGCATGATCGCCTTCGCCTCCAGCTTCCCCGGCTCCATCCGGGCAGTGGAGATCACCCCGGATCACCCCATCGTGGTGCAGAAATCCGGCTTCCTGGCCTCTGAGCAGGGGGTAGAGCTGTCCGTGTTCTTCCAGAAGAAAGGGATGTCCGGCTTCTTCAGCGGCGAGGGCTTCATCTTGCAGAAGCTCAGCGGCCACGGCACGGCGTTTTTGGAGATCGACGGCTCCGCCGTGGAGTACACCCTCCAGCCGGGGCAGCAGATCGTCGTTGACACCGGCAACCTGGCCATGATCGACGCCACCTGCTCGGTGGATGTGCAGACGGTGAAGGGGGTCAAAAACGTGCTGTTCGGCGGCGAGGGCCTGTTCAACACTGTGGTCACCGGCCCGGGCCGGGTGGTGCTCCAGACCATGCCCATCAGCAATTTTGCCGGCGCCATCGCGGCGATCCTCCCCTCCAAATAAGAGCAGCCCCCCGCCGCTGACGCGGCGGGGGGCTCACATTTTATATCTTGCAACATGCGGGATTCTGGGGCCAGCCCAGCAGCAGCTTGCCGCCCGCCATTCCCCGCCCGGCAGGCCGGGCGGGGGCCCCGGGGGCATCTTTATCCTCGGGCGGAACGAATCCGCCCTCCGGAAATTCTCCGCTGCGCTCCGAATTCACGGCGCGTGCGCCGTCCCCGCTGCGCGGGTGCCTGACGAGCCGTCAGCCCAGCAGCAGCTTGTCATCCGCCTCGTCGGAGCCGGTGGCCTGTCCGAACTTGGCCAGCAGCTGCTCCACCGTGAGCTTTTTCTTGTCCTCCCCCGAGATGTCCAGGGCGATATTGCCCTCGTACATCATAATCAGCCGGTTGCCGTGGACAATGGCGTCCTTCATATTGTGGGTGATCATCAGGGTGGTGAGATGATCCTTTTGCACGATCCGCTCCGTGGCCTCCAGCACCTTGGCCGCCGTCTTGGGGTCCAGGGCGGCGGTGTGCTCGTCCAGCAGCAGCAGCTGGGGCTTTTGCAGCGTGGCCATCAGCAGGGTGAGGGCCTGCCGCTGGCCGCCGGATAGCAGCCCCACCTTGGACGTGAGCCGGTCCTCCAGCCCCAGGTCCAGGATCTTCAGCAGCTCCCGGTACCGCTCCCGCTCGTCCCGGCCAATGCCCGGGCGCAGGGTGCGGCCCCGCCCCCGGCGGGCCGCCAGGGCCATATTTTCCTCAATCTGCATGGTGGCGGCGGTGCCCATCATGGGGTCCTGGAACACCCGGCCGATATATTTCGCCCGTTTGTGCTCCGGCAGGTGGGTCACGTCCGTCCCGCCGATGGAGATGGAGCCGGAGTCCACCGGCCACACCCCCGCCACTGCGTTGAGCAGGGTGGATTTGCCCGCGCCGTTGCCCCCGATGACCGTGACGAAATCGCCGTCGTCCAGGTGGAGGGACACCCCGGCCAATGCGGTTTTCTCGTTGACGGTGCCGGGATTAAAGGTTTTGCAGATATTTTTCACGTCAAGCATGGGCGCTGCCCCCCTTCTGCGCGGGTACCACGGCCTTGGAGAAATACCGGGCCTTCCAGTGGGGCACCGCCAGGAACAGCGCCACCACCAGGGCGGTGAGCAGCTTCAAATCATCGGTGGACAGGCCCAGGCGCAGCACCACCTGGATGACGATATAGTAAATCACCGCGCCGAACACGCAGGCCAGCAGCTTCAGCGCGAAGTTGCGGAACACCTTGGAGAACAGCACCTCGCCGATGATGACGGCGGCCAGGCCGATAACAATGGCGCCCCGGCCCATGTTCACGTCGGAAAAGCCCTGATACTGGGCCAGCAGCGCCCCGGCCAGGGCCACCAGCCCGTTGGACACCATCAGCCCCAGCACCTTGCACCAGTTGGTGTTGATGCCCTGGGCCCGGGCCATATTGCCGTTGGCCCCCGTGGCCCGCAGGGAGCAGCCCAGCTCGGTGCCGAAAAACCAGTACAGCAGGGCGATTACCACCACGGTGAGGGCGGCCAGGGGGATCAGCGGGTTGCGAAGCGCCAGATCCCGCACATAGCGGGCGGTCACCAGCAGATCGTACTTGTCCACGCTGACGGGCAGGTTGGGCTTGCCTCCCCCGGTACCCCAGCCCATGGTGCGCAGGTTGATGGAGTACAGGGCCAGCTGGGTCAAAATGCCGGACAGGATGGCCGGGATGCCGCATACCGTGTGGAACAGCCCGGTGACAACCCCCGCCAGCACCCCCGCCAGCACGGCGCACAGCATGGCGGCCCACACCGGCACGCCATTGACGGTGAGCACCACGCACACCGCCGCCCCGGTGCCGATGGAGCCGTCCACCGTCAGGTCCGCGATGTCCAAAATCTTATAGGTGATATAGACGCCGATGGCCATAATGCCCCAGGCAAGGCCCTGGGCTGCGGCGCCGGGCATGGAGTTGAGCAGGGAAGCGATGAATTCCATGGGATACCCCCCAGTTTCTGTGTCGAAAATAAGCGCTGTTTGAAAATTGGAAATATGCCCGGCGGGAGCGGTTTTTTCGCCGGACGAAGCCAGTTTGACGCAGGAATACTTTGTGTATTCCAAGGAAAATTGGAAAAACGTGGAGAAAAAGAGCCTCCGTTTGGGCGTGTTCACAATTTTCAAACAAGCCTTAGGCGCGCGGACGCGTAAATTTTATTATACCAAAAGGGACGGGGAAAGGGAAGCCCTTTCCCCGTCCCTTTTTCAAACTTCTTCGGTGAGGATCACTCCCCGGTGGCCTCATAGCCCTCCGGAACCGTGATGCCCAGCGCCTCACAGTTGGCGGCGTTGTATTTCTTGACCACCTCGGGGGCGGACTTCACCGCCATGGTGGACACGTCCGCGCCGTTGACCAGGATGTCGTAGGCCATCTCGCCGGCCATATAGCCGATGTCGTAGTAGTCGATGGTGAGCGTCACCACGCCGCATCCCTTACAGATGCCCTCCTCGCCGGCCATGACGGGCACCTTGGCGGGCAGCACCACGTTGGCGATGGCCTCGGTATTATCGGCGGCGGTGTTATCGGTGGGGATATAGATCACATCGCTGCCGTCGCAGGCGGTCTGGGCGACGGAGGCCACATCGTTGGTGTCGTTGAAGGCAAACCGCTTGGTCTCATAGCCCATCTCCTTCAGATAGCCCTCGATCACGTCGCACTGGTAGACGGAATTGGGCTCGCCGGAGCAGTAGAGCATCCCCACGGTCTTGGCCTCGGGGAAAACCTCCTGGATCATGGCGGCCTGCTGGTCCAGGGGGGCCAGATCGGAGGTACCGGACACGTTGGTACCCACGGTGCCGTTCCAGTTGTCGATCTCCAGGGCGGTGGCGTAGTCGGTGACGGAGGTGCCCAGCACGGGGATGTCGCTGGTGGCGGAGGCGGCGGCCTGGAGGGGCGCGGTGGCGTTGGCCAGGATCAGGTCCACCTTCTGGGCGACAAACCCGTCGATGATGGTGGGGCACAGGCTGGAGTCGCCGCTGGCGTTGCCCTCTTTAAACTCTACGTTGCCCTCGCCCAGCTTTTCCACCAGCGCGTCCTTGAAGCCCTGGGTGGCGGCGTCCAGCGCGGGATGGGGGGCCAGCTGGCAAATGCCGATGGCATACTTGCCATCGCCGGCGGCATCCCCTCCGGGCGCGGAGTTCCCTGCGGGCGAGGCGCTGTTCTGGGAAGGGGCGTCGCCGCCCGAGCAGGCGGCAAGGGACAGGGCCAGCGCCAGGGAAAGCGCCGGCGCCATCAGTTTGGACAATTTTTTCATTCTAATTCCTCCAATTGCGTTGCGATTGCTTTATTGCTTTGGTCCAGTAAAGCGCAGGCAGGGAAAAAGGGGGCTCTCAAAGCCCACGCCTGCCAGTATAACGCTTTAATGCGGTGATGTCAAGAAAAATCCCCTCCGGCGGGGCGTTTTTGTCGCCCCCCGCCATCCGGACCCCGCCTCCGGGGCGGTTTTTGGCTATTTTGATGTGAGCAGGTATTAAATAAAGGCATTTTACGTGGCTTTCGCCCTTGACGGGCAAGTTTTGGTGTGTTATAATCCAAAATTGCGTTGATATGCGAAAGGGGGCCCGTATGATGCTGAACGAATTGGGACAGACGTCCAAGGTCGTGGGCGTCAAGCAGGTCCGCCGGGCGCTCGCCAACGGCCAGGCCAAGTGTGTATATCTGGCGAAGGACGCCGACCCCCAGCTCACCCAGCCCCTGGAGCGCCAGGCCCTGGAGCGGGGCGTGGAGGTAGTCTGGGCCGGCGGCATGAGGGCCCTGGGCCGTGCCTGCGGCATTGCCGTGGGAGCCGCCGTGGCCGCGACGACCCGGAGTGCGGAACCGTCGTGAGCAGCGGCGCGGACGGCCCCATTGACAGGGACAGCAAATGGGGCCCCGCAAAGCCGTCCTTTGGCTTTGTGGGGAGAGGAGCCGCAGCGGAATGAGTGAGCCCTGCCGCTTGCGGCGGGGCACACGATACGGAGCTTGCGGCGACGAGAGGAACAGCGGCAGTTCGTCATAGCTTTTGTAACTTG
>CAJULZ010000004.1:0-2061 GCA_910587205.1 uncultured Oscillospiraceae bacterium | reverse complement strand
AATCGAACTACCGCGGGGCGGGCCTTTGACCTTGCGGGGAGAGGAGAAGCAAGGAAGCGAACGGACTTTGCTTCGGCGAACGCCGCGCGCCGCGAACAGGCGGAGCATGCCAACAGCGGAAGGATTACAGCCCCCCGTCCAACTTTTTCCGGTTTTAGCGAATAATCCCCGGATCATTCGTTAAAATATATATTCATTGAAAGGAGGAAAACCATGCCTACTTTTAACCAACTGGTCCGCAAGGGCCGCGAGAAGAGCACCTACAAGTCCAACTCCCCCGCCATGCAGCACGGTCTGAACACCCTGAAGAACAAGGAGACCAACCTGCCCTCTCCCCAGAAGCGGGGCGTGTGCACCGCCGTGCGTACTTCCACCCCGAAGAAGCCGAACTCCGCGCTGCGGAAGATCGCCCGTGTGCGCCTGACCAACGGCTACGAGGTCACCGCCTATATCCCCGGCGTGGGCCACAACCTGCAGGAGCACTCCGTGGTCATGATCCGCGGCGGCCGTGTCAAGGATCTGCCCGGCGTGCGCTACCACATCATCCGCGGCACGCTGGACACCCAGGGCGTCAACGGCCGGATGCAGGCCCGCTCCAAGTACGGCGCCAAGCGGCCCAAAGCGGCCAAGAAGAAGTAAGCGCTTCTTCACCCACAACGAGTTTTGCGCACACGCGCAAGGCATCCTGCCTTGCCGGGCGTTTACCTAATATATAGACCCCCCGGGGACGCCGGGCGGGGGCGGCATTGTCCGCCCGCGGCCAGGGCGTCAACCGCGGGCGCGCACCGCGCCCCGACAGGACGGGAATATGTTGGGAAACCTCGGACAGGCATTACACGCCGTGCCCCGCATGGCGAGTACCTGCGATTTCTAATTTTATATAGAAGGAGGGAAGCGAAGTGCCCAGAAGAGGAAACGTACCCAAGCGGGAGGTTTTGCCCGACCCGCTGTATAATTCCGTCTTAGTCACTAAGCTCGTCAACAGCATCATGCTGGACGGCAAGAAGGGCGTGGCCCAGAAAGTCGTCTACGGTGCGTTTGACATCATCAAGGATAAGACCGGCAAAGAGCCCCTGGAGGTCTTTA
Source organism: uncultured Oscillospiraceae bacterium (assembly GCA_910587205.1). Classification (GTDB taxonomy): domain Bacteria; phylum Bacillota; class Clostridia; order Oscillospirales; family Oscillospiraceae; genus Enterenecus. The sequence continues at coordinate 975 of CAJULZ010000004.1, read as the reverse complement.
CCACCGCCATCGAGAACATCATGCCTTCCCTGGAGACCAAGTCCCGCCGTGTGGGCGGCTCTACCTACCAGGTTCCCATGGAGGTCCGCCCGGAGCGCCGCCAGACCCTCGGCCTGCGCTGGCTGACCACCTACTCCCGCAACCGCGGCGAGAAGACCATGAAGGAGCGGCTGGCCGGCGAAATCATGGACGCGGCCAACAACACCGGCTCCGCGGTGAAGAAGCGTGAGGATACCCACAAGATGGCCGAGGCCAACAAGGCGTTTGCCCATTACCGCTGGTAAGGACGGAGGAAACAAACCAACATGGCAAGAAAAGTTTCCCTGGAGAATACCAGGAATATCGGCATTATGGCCCACATCGACGCCGGCAAGACCACTACCACCGAGCGTATTTTGTACTACACCGGCGTGAACTACAAGATCGGCGAGACCCATGACGGCACCGCCACCATGGACTGGATGGCCCAGGAGCAGGAGCGCGGCATCACCATCACCTCCGCCGCCACCACCTGTTATTGGAAAGGGACGAAGGATCAGTTCCCCCAGACCCGTCTGAACATCATCGACACCCCGGGCCACGTGGACTTCACCGTGGAGGTGGAGCGCTCCCTGCGCGTGCTGGACGGCTCTGTCACCGTCATGTGCGCCAAGGGCGGCGTGGAACCCCAGTCCGAGACCGTCTGGCGCCAGGCCGACCACTACAAGGTCCCCCGCATGATCTACGTCAACAAGATGGACATCATGGGCGCGGACTTCTTCAACGTCCTGCACATGATCCATGACCGGCTCAAGGCCAACGCCGTGCCCATCCAGCTCCCCATCGGCACCGAGGAGACCTTCAAGGGCATCATCGACCTGGTGGAGATGAACGCCGACATCTACTACGACGAGATGGGCAAGGACATGCGCGTGGAGGACATCCCCGCCGACATGATGGAGCTGGCCCAGGAGTACCGCACCAAGCTGGTGGACG
>CAJULZ010000003.1 GCA_910587205.1 uncultured Oscillospiraceae bacterium | reverse complement strand
CATGGGTCATTCCATCCTTTTTGACTACTAAATATTGCTTGCTGCTCCCGCCCTCGGGAGTCCGTAGACACCCCGCAATTCCATCAAAGCGCAATTCAAGCTGCTGTTCGCCATGTCGAGTCCGGCGATAACCCGTGGCATAAACGGTATTATGAGCATCCAGTTTGGTTTGATGCCGCTCCGGCACCAGCCGCAGCACATTATCCTTATCAAAAGGAGCGGTATCTTCCACAATGTCTTTCAGAGTTTTATCGCGGCGCGGCGGCTTTCCTGTTTTCCACCATATCCATTGCGGTAAAGAACGCCCCAGTTCAATCGCTGTTTTAGTATGTAACCAGCATGGGCCATTGCCAACTAACTCGTTTGGAATTTGACAGCCATGCTCCACAGCGAGGATGAATACTCTTGGTCTGGACTGCGGTACAAAATACGAGGCATTTAACACGATTGCTCCGCAATCATAGCCACGATTGACAAGGGCCATGTGGAGGATGCGATAATTATCGCCTTTACTTGTGGAAAGAAGCCCAACTACGTTTTCCAACAGCAAGATTTTGGGACGTTGTTCCATCTCGTCTAAAACACGCAACCATTCCCACACAAGCCCACTTCTCGACGCATGGATACCGCCCAACGAACCAGCCAATGACAAATCCTGGCAGGGAAAGCTGGCCCACGACAAATGGGCGTACGGTAAATCATATCCTCGAATATTTTTGATATCATTAAGTTCAAAATAGTTATCACCAAAGTTCGCTTCATAAACAGTTGCTTTTTGCTCGCTGATATCGTTAGCCCAAACAGGCGTGAACATCCCCTTCAAACCATAGGCCACAAGTCCGCTCCCAGCAAAGAATTCGTGCATTGTCCACGGTGCGGAGGATAAGTCTAATTTTTGTTGTTCAAACATGGTGCTTTGTAGCATCATCTTTTCCTCCCGTATTGCGCCTTTTATCTCCCGTTGGTTTCTTTGCGTCTTTTGGTATAATCCAAATCCGGCTCATACGCACTACCCCAGCAATTCGCCCCTCTTTACAAAGGATTTGGACTTGCCGCGGTGTTACGCCCCATTTTTCGGCAGCTTCTTGGGCTGTAATAAATCCGTTCACGTTTGACACCTCAAACTGTTTCAAAATCTACTATATTTCACCATCATTATATTCGTTTGAACGAAATTAGTCAAGCCGTTTTAATAAAGCGCCCATGCACACGATATTGTTCGTGAGCATGAGCGCCGTTCATTTAGGCAAATATAATTTCTGTGTTCACTATTTCTTCCGCCGCAGAGCGGATATTGTTCATTCGGCACACCCATTCCATCTGACCATCCGCTTTAAGCTGTTCAGTGATACCCTCTTGCTCTGCCATCTGCTTCACAAGCTGAGAAAATACATCTTCCGCCTGTTGGTTGGTGTCAGCCAGATGGATATCCAGTTTTCCGCTGAGTAGCAAGGCGTTGTAAAGAGCTTTCCTGTGTTCTCGTAGGTAATGCCGCCTGCGCTGGCCCCAGATACCTATGGGAACACTTTCCGGCACAGCGAGGTTTGGGAGAAAATAATCTCCTTCCTGACGGTAAGTCCCGTTCATTCGTTCAAATGCAGACTTTTCCATGATATTTTCCTCCGATATGTTGAATATCCCTGCAATCCAATCACTATCGGCTGGCTTAACAAATAGTGTTGGGGGACACTTCCTTACGAAGTGTCCCCCAAGGGGGGCGCCGTTCTCGTCCACCTTCTGGAGCTGGACTTTCACCTTGGCGTCGTTCTCGAACACCAAAGACACGTCATGCTCCCCGTCCCAAACAAAGGTCTGACGCAGCTTGGCCGGGTCGGAACTGAGGATGAAGCCCTCCGGGGGAGTGATTTCTTCCGCGAGGTAGCTGCCCGTGGGCAGCTTAGAAAAGTCGAGATCCTCTTTCAGAATGTAGCCGCCGTCCTTGGTGATGTAGGTGCTGGTGAAGCTGCCGCCATCGTCCAGCTTAATGCTGGTCAGTTTGATCACCGCCCCGGCGATCCCCTGGGTAGGATCGTCGGCGTTTACCTTACGGATAGAACCGTCGCCCTCCTTGCGGTCAGGCTCGTTATAGAAGGTAAACACGCTGTTGGCCGAACCGTTGGGCAGGACCGTGACAAGCTGTGAGGCGGTCTGCGCCACATAGCCCTCGGGTACAGCTTCCTCGGTGATGATGAACTGGCCCGAAGTAAGGCCGTCCGCCTCTGTCAAGGTCAGCGTGCCGTCTGCCCCGGTGGCCTTGGTCACAGAAAAATCGCCGGAGCCATCCGCGCTTTTCACGCTGAAGGTCACACCGGCCAAAGGCTTGTTGCTGCCCGCTTCCAGCTTTTTCACTGTGAGTTTTACGCCTAACTCCTCGTAGTTCTGATCTGGAACAGCGATTAAAAGGTGCTGCATGGGAACCCCGGATTGTCCAGTCAGTACCCAAGGCTGGCTCTTGTCCCACTCATATATCCAAAGACGGTAGTTATGGTAATATTCCGGGTGCTCCAGCACCAGATTAACCCCAGTAGCGATGTAGTCATAGGCGGAATTGCCTGTAGCTCCGCCGTCGCTGCTGTCAATGATACTGTGAGTTCCGATGGAGCTCCAGTTGGTAATGAAGGAGGACTGGCCGTAGGTGTCATGGTACAGCTTCATGGCCGCAACAAATTCCTCGGCAATTTGCTCGATGAAGCCTTCCCGGTTGCTGTTCACGTCCAGGATGGCCCCATGCTCATACAGCCAGCTTGCGGCCTGTGCCACAATAAACCAGATGTCGGACCAATACTCTCCCCAGCGTTCCAGCCCGTAGGCGTTGCCAGCGTCGGTAAAATCACCATAGGTATGGGCATAGACATAGGTGAGCAGCACCCGGAGAGAAGCGTTGTCCACTTCACTTTTGAAGTTCCACTTCTGCCCGTTGGCGGCAGGGCCGAGGGTGCCCTCCTGGTAGGCACACAGGGCGCGGGTGGTCCCATAGCCGGGGACCTCCACCTGCTCGTCGAACACATAGGGCCTGCCAACGTTGTTGATCACGCTGCTTGCGGCGCTGTAGCGCACAGACTGGCCGCCGATCTTCATATAGTCTGAGGATTTCTGCGTAATGGTGTCGGGGGCGCTGGCTCGCTCGGCGGCGAAGGCAGACAGGGGCAGCAGGCCCATGACACAGACCAACGCCAGGAACAGGGACATAATGCGGTTGATAATTTTTTGCTTCAAACTTTTACCTCCTTAAAATGGGGCAGGGCCAGACCGTTTTCACGATCTGGCCCTGCCAGTGATAGAAAGGAAATGCGTCTCACCGTGAGATTTATTTTCCTTCCATGGGATGAATTGTGTATATTGCTGACCAAGGGAACCCTGACGGGTTGCCCTATGCCGCCGTTAAGTGAAAGCCAGCCAACACCTCGACCACCAATACTTCCAAATTCCTCCATGCGCTCCCGGCTGTCACCATCAAATAGCATTTTGCGGGTTTCTGAGCCGCTGTCACCAAGGAGGCAGACAACCCCAAACTGTTCCCTGCTTGCAGAGCCAGCCGCCCCAAAGATTTGTGCGGACGGTTGCTGTGTTGCCAGTTGTACCGAGCAATGGCGGGAGCGTGAGAGCATAAGCAGGAGAGATAATTTGCGCTGGGCAGCTTCCCGCTCTTTCTTATCTTCAATCAGGCTAACGAGGCTCGCAAATTCATCACAGAACAGCACCTTGAGGTTAGTACTCAAATCGTGTCCTTCCTTCCGGGCAAGGTAGTCCTTAAAAAAGAGGTCAAATCCCTTTGGTGCGGCCTCCCCCTTGAAAAAATGAGGGAGGCCATTCAAGTAGGAGAAGTCTATATCTTCCTTTGGATCGAGGATAGTCAGGTGGACAGGTTGTAACTCTGGCGGGGCAAGCAAAATTGTGCGCCCAAGGAGCAGTTTTGCCGCCACCGTCTTGCCGCTCGAGGTACGGCCCGACCAAAGAACATGAGGGCTAATCTCATAGTCCACCGAAAGCCACCGCTCTATGCCCATGCGCCAGGCGGCTTCGTCCAGTAGAAACGGAATCCCCATCACTTGAAGAGGGGGTCTTGCGGAGTGGGCCGAACTTCGTCCTGGTTGTTCCGATCTCTCCTCTGACGAAAATATGCGTTGCTGGCGATTACGACCAAAATATAGATATAGGCTTCATCCTGTAAAACCTCATCGATTTGAATAATGGGTTCAAAGGTTCCCCCGTAAGGAAAACGCACTTCGGAAAATCCAGCGGGATTTTCACGCTCCAAAACCCTCTTGACCTCGGCTTGAATGGCCCTCTTGCATAGATTTTCGTCGAGGTCAATGCCTGCCGTCTTTTTTAACGCTCCAAAGCCAAAGCGCCAGATTTTTCCATGCTGGGTTATCATATCGTCCGGGTCTAACCGAATATCGTCATAGCGGTGAAGCGGAGACAGCCCAATGGCAGAAGATATTTTCGATAAAGCGGGTTTCAGCGTCTTGTTAACTGCTTCGTAATCTTCTGCTGTCGGCTTGCAAAGCCTCTCTGACTCTGGCACTCCCGTCAATTTTTGATATAACGAGTAAGCTCCTGCCGCAAGGAAACCAATTATCACCAATTTCACAGAGTTTCGGAGTGCAAGAGTTACTAAAATGTACCCGAATGCAAGAAAAAGGCCGAATACAAGACACAAGAGCGTCACATTTTTTGCTACTTCTCCAATATCTCCATCATCAATTCCGTTGGAGATTCCGTCAAACAGATCACTAAAGAGAGAGAGAATTAGGACAAGTATTTTGTGAAACATTTTTCTAAAAGCGTTCATTTTTCCTCCTTCTTTCCGCCCCGGCCCCATCGGGGGCCGGGGCTTTGCTCCATCACCCGGCGGGCTGAGTTTGCGACTGCACCTTGATGGGGGTAATGCGCTGGGCCTTGTAATAAGGGGTTAGGCCCCCGTCTTTGCTGGAGAACAGGCCACAGCGGAAGCCCTCGATTTGTACGGGTACACCGCGCCGATATTTTGCCAAAACATCAGGCAAGATGGATGGCGTGGTTTCCTCCACCTTGATTGACAGACGCAGGAAATTACTTCCAGGGAACACAACGTTATAGCGACTGCCGGTTTGCGGGGCAGTAGCCGGGGCACCCTTCTCGCGAATTGCCTCCACGCCAACGAGTATCGGCGTGTCCTCTGGGCGGATGGTTTGTGGGTAAGAAATGTCTGAAAGACTGGCGATGGCCTCAATTGTGGGAGAAAGATTCAAGAAAATGTTATCGGCGTGAAAATCAGGCATTTGAGGTCTCCTTTCAAATTATAATTGTTTCCTCGGCTTATAAAATGCAAAAACACCCCCCAGCCCCAAACGACCGGAAGGTGCGAAAAAACGCAAAAAAGCACGAATCTCCGCAAACCGCCCTCCGGCGTTTGGGATGATTCGCGCCCACTTTGGACACTTCACAATCTCGCACATCAAAAGCTACGACACATCATCGCAACCTTCATTTGATGTTAATAATAGGATAGCACGCCCGTCCTCAGTTGTCAACCCCTTTTTTGAGAAATTTTCCCCTGCACCACAAATCGCAGGAGGAGCGCCAGCCCGCAAGCTGACGCTCCCCTTTTATTCTATGCTTTTTGAACGGCTGACGGGCCACCCCGCCGCCTGTCCCTTACTTCAAATTCTCAAACATCCGCAGGGCAATGATAAGCGCCTGTTCAATGCTGGCATTGCCCTGGGGGTCGAACTTGTTGCCGCCCACGCCGTTGACGATCTTCTTGCCCGCCATGAACGCCACCGCGTCCATGGCCCAGTTGGAAATCTCGCCGTTATCGGCAAAAGTGGTGGCCTCTACCTTGGGAATCTCGCCGCCAAGCCTGGTATACACGCGGGACAGCATGAGCGCCGCTTCCTGCCGGGTCACAGGGTCACTGGGGGCAAACTTCCCATCGCCTTTGCCGTTCACAATACCCAGGGCGTTGGCCTGGATGATTACGGGGTCGCTGGTGTCGGTGAAGGGGCTTTCACCGGGGGCGGGGGCGGTCTCGCCGCTCATGGTCTCGTACAGTTCCACAGCGAGGGCGGCGAACTCGGCACGGGTGATATTTACCGTGAAATCATCCCCCAGGCAGTCCGGCATGAGGCCCTTGACGGCGGCGCTGTCCACCTGTTCCCGCGCCCAGTCGCTCACCTTTGCGTCAACGGTGAGCTTAAGATAAACAACGGGGACAAAATTATCCTCGCTGCCGTCGTTCAAAAACCGGCTGATACGCGCGGAGCCGTCGTGGAAGGTGGATTCCTTGCCGGGCACGCCAGCGATACCGTACTTCATGTCGTTTTCAGTGTACAGCTTGGGTTCCACGACCTCCTTGCCGGTCTTGTCGATGAAGCCCCACAAATTTTGCGTGCCAAGCACATTGACTGCGGCGAAACCCTCGGAAAAGGGGGCTATATAGATATACTTGCTGCAGGGGATGACGATCTTGCCGGTGGTGTCGATACAGCCGCCCTTCCCGTTCTGCCTGATCGACGCAAGGCCCTCGGAGAAATTGAGCGCCCACTCAAAGGTGCAGGGGATCACCAATTCGCCAGTCTTGTCGATATAGCCATACTTGCCGCCCTCCTTGACCCGCGCGAGGCCATTGGAGAAAATGTATGCCTTATCGTACTGGAAGTCAGCGACAGTCTCCCCGGCCTTGTCGATAAAACCCCATTTCCCGTTTTTCTGCACCCCGGCAAGGCCCTGGGAGAAAGGCAAGGCATCATCATACTGGAAGGGGATGGCTTCTTTGCCGGTCTTGTCAATGAAGCCCCATTTGCCGCCCTTCTCCACCGCCGCGAGGCCCTGGAAGAAGCTGTAGCCATCGTCATAGGCGCAGGGGATGATCTCCTTGCCGGTTTTGTCGATGAAGCCCCATTTGCCGCCCTTCTCCACCGCCGCCATGCCGTTGGAGAAGTCCCCCGCGGCGGAATATTGGAGGGGGGTGATTTCTTTGCCGGTTCTGTCGATATAACCAATTTTGTCATTTTTCGCAACCCGAGCAAAGCCCTCGGAGAAGTTCCAGACCGTCTCATATTCGGCGGGAATGACCACCTTGCCCGTCCAGTCGATAAATCCGACCGCCTTGGTGGTCATAAAGGGCGCAAGGCCCTCGTGGAATTCCCCGGTGTTATAGTCCTCTTTCTCATATCCCTCCACGGCGGGGACGGGAACCTCCACAATCTTCATGTCGGCCGCAAACGCCGGGACGGTCAGGCCCAGGCAGAGCGCCAGGGCCAGCGCCAGGGATAACACTTTTTTCTTCATGTTGTTCTCTCCTTCTTATTTGTGTTCCTTTGTCTCAATGGTACTTGCCCTGGGGGTGGTACTCCCATTCCCAGCCCCCGTTGGGCGTTCCCATCGAGGCAAACAGAAAGCGGCGCGGGATATAAAAACCCCACACCGCATATACAGACACAAGCCCCCTTGTAAAACGGCGGTTTTTCCGCTATAATGGGGGTTGGCGCAGTTATACACTGTTGTGTGGGAGATAGTGCCTCCCGCATAGGGGCGTGGGGTGTTACCAGCACCCTACGCCCTGCCTTTTATTTGCCTCGGTGCCACTATTCTACACCATTTGAGCGTCAGGCGCAAGGTGTTTTTGCAATAAAGTGGGGTTGCGCTTGCCGGGACAGGGTGGCCCGCCACGGGCGGGACGTTGGTGGTTGTCGTGCCCCCGGCATAAGGCGGGGCCAAAGGTTGGTTCCGCTCCATGCAATCCCCCGCCGATGGGCTGGCAAGCCCTGGGCGCTGGCCCCGTGGGGATTGCATCGCTCGTATGCCCTGCGGGGCATGGGACGAGGGTTACTATCTGCCGTGGGCTTTCGTTGCTCCTGCGGCCCTTTGCGGGGCTTGCAGGGGCCTTTATTTTTGCGTTGGAATCAAAATAAATTCTATTTAGAATTGACATGGAGCGGATATAATGGTATAATGGAATTAAAGAAAGGAGTGTTCCATATGACCGATATTGGAAAGCGTATCAAAGAAGTTCGGGAAGCACACCATTTGTCACAGGCTGAATTTGCCAAATTGTGCGGGAGCAATCAAGCCACCGTTGCCAAAACCGAGACAGGAAAAACGGCTCCTTCCCTCAAACTGCTGATGGGGATGGCTGAATACTTCGATATTTCCATGGATTATCTTTGTTGCCGGACAGACCAGCCGGAAGGGAAATTGTTCGAGTGCAAGCCCCGGCTGAAATACACCAGCGAGGACATGAGGGACTTTATAGAAATGTGCTTTGACCCGGCTTCCCCGTTCAACGGCAAACTGAAAGAAACCCTATTCAAGATGATGGAGGAATCGAAACAATGAACACCAACGCCGTGATTTATGCCCGGTTCTCGTCAGACCGCCAGCGCGAGGAATCCATAGAGGGCCAAATCAGAGAGTGCCGGGAGTATGCCGACAAGAACGGAATCCGAATCCTTGACAGCTACATTGACCGGGCCTTGTCCGCTTCCAAAGACACGGACAAGCGGCTTGACTTCCAACGGATGATAAGGGACAGCGGCAAGCACCTGTTTGATACGGTTCTTGTCTGGAAGCTGGACAGGTTCGCCCGGAACCGCTACGACAGCGCCCATTATAAGAACATCTTGAAAAAGAATGGTGTCCGGGTGGTGTCCGCCACCGAGCATATCACCGAGGGGCCAGAGGGCATTATTTTGGAATCTATGCTTGAAGGTATGGCAGAATATTACAGCGCCGAGTTAGCCGAGAAGATACGCCGGGGGCAGAAGGACAACGCTTTGAAATGCCACAACAACGGCGGGCCTCCCCCGTTTGGGTATTTCCTGGTTGACCACCATTTACAGATTGACCCGGCAACCGCCCCCGTGGTGCTGGAAATTTTCAAGCGATACGCCGAGGGGGAAACCCTGGGGGAGATTATAGAGGACTTGAACGGGCGCGGGATTAAGACCCGCAAAGGCAAAGAGTTCAAATATTCCAGCTTCAACAAGCTTTTGCAAAACCGGGCTTACATCGGTGAATTTCATTACAGTGATACGGTTATTCCTGATGGAGTTCCCGCCATTGTCCCCCAGGAGCTTTTTGACCGGGTGCAAATGCGGCGCGAGAAGAACAAGAGAGCGCCAGCGGCGGCGAAAGCTGACGATAAATTTTTGCTGACTACGAAACTGTTTTGCGGCAAGTGCGGTCAGATGATGGTAGGGGACAGCGGCACGAGCCACACCGGGAAAGCGCACTATTATTATAAATGCGGTCACGCGAAGCGGAAAAAGGGCTGTGACAAAAAGGCGGTCAAGAAAGAATGGATTGAAAATCTTGTGGTAGAGCAGACCATGGGCGTTGTGATGAACGGGCCTTTGATGGAGCGAATCACGGACACTCTTTTGAAAATGCAAGGACAGGAAAGTTTTGACCTCCGACTTTTACGTAAGCAGTTAGGCGAAGCGGAAAAGGGTATTGAAAATATGCTGAACGCCATCCAGATGGGCATTATTACCCCTTCCACGAAACAGCGGCTTGCAGAGTTGGAGGAGCAGAAAAACCAGCTTGAACAGCATATTTTGATGGAGCAGATTAAAAACCCCGTTCTTTCCCGTGAGCAAATCGCCTTTTTCATTGAGCAGTACAGAAAGACCGACATTAGCGACGAAACCCAGCGGCAACGGCTGATTGATTGCTTTGTCAATGCCGTGTTCGTGTACGATGATAAAATCGTGCTGACCTTCAATTATAAAGATGGAGCAAAGACGATTGCCCTTGATGATGTGAACGGTTCGGATTTGGTGGATAGTGGGCCACCAAACAAACCACAAAGCCAAGGCTTTGTGGTTTGAACTTTTAAGCGAAAAATTGAGAATTTGGATACCAAGCAAAAGAGGGCAAGTGCGCTTGAATTAGAGCGCATTTACCGCTCTTTTCTCTTTCTTATCCGTCCCCGGTCAGCCCGCCCAGCTGTCCGGGAACGGATTTTTTCATTCGCACGACTCGCGCCAGGTTTTCGGGCGCACAGAGCTGAAAAGTTCTTTACAAGCCGGGGTTACAATGATATGATTTGGTTGCAATTAGGTGAAAATGCTGCTCAAACGGCGGGCACAGAACCTGGTGGATCTGGATAGTCAAACGGAACTTGGCGGAGGATGAGGGCGACGCACTGAAAATCTGCAATCACCAGCGCAGGCGGGAGCAAAGAGGGCGGAAAAGCCTGCGAGAACGGTATGGCAAAAAATGAAGGGGCGGAGGAAAGTTGTATGATTCACATTGCCATCGCAGAGGACGAGCGACCCTGTGCCGAAAGACTCCAGGAGTTCATCCAACGCTATGCCGATGAGCACAGAATAGAAACCTCTGTTACCTGGTTCCAGGACGGGCTGGAGTTGGTGGAGCAGTATGTCCCGGAGTGGGATATCCTTTTTCTGGACATTCAGATGGCCCACATGGACGGTATGGAGACCGCCCGCCGCATCCGGCGGCAGGATCCGGACGTGACCCTGGTGTTCATCACCAACCTGGCCCGGTATGCGATCCAGGGCTATGAGGTGGATGCCAGCGACTTCATCCTCAAACCCCTGGAGTACGACCGCTTCCGGGGGCGGATGGACAAACTTATGTCCCGGCTGTTTCGAAAGCCGAGCGCTTTCGTAGTGCTGCCCCTGGCGGAGCAGAAGATCCGGGTGGCCGTAGAGGATATCCTCTACGCTGAGGTCGTGGATCACGACCTCAGCGTGGTTACCGCAAAGCAGCACTACCTCATGCGCTGTACTCTCCAGGAGATGGAGCGGATGGTGGAGGGACAGGGTTTTTCCCGCTGCAACCGCTGCTACCTGGTAAACCTGCGCCGCGTGACCGGGGTGGAGAAGGATGCCGTGCGGGTGGGGAAATATACCCTGCCCATCAGCAGGCCGAGGAAAAAGCAGTTCCTGCGGGAGCTGTCCGATTGTCTGGGGGCGGAGCTATGAAGGGGGGCATAGAATCGGTTCTCCAGGCGTTCAGCCTGCTTTACTTCCCCCTGGAGATGCTTTCCGCGGCGTTGGTATTCAGTCATCCGCTGAAACACCGAAACAGGTTTTTGTTCCCGCTTTTGCTGTGTATGCTGGGTTGGGCGGCACTAATGATGGCCGCGGCGGTTTTTCAGGGAACCGCATCTCAGGATGCTCCGAACCCAGAACAGCATGTCATGGGCACTATGTTTGGGTGCAGCATGGTTTTTTTCATCGGGGTGCTGTCCGTGTGGTGCGTCCATGCGGTGCGCCTAAAGGAGGCCGTCTATTGCGGGGCCTGCGCCTACCTGATGGAGCACATGGCCTACTGCATCCGAATTTTGTGCGGGCTGTGTCTGCCTAACGGATTTGCGGAAGCGGGGGCGTGGGGGTACTACCTGATCCACGCCGGGGTATACATCGCGGTCTACCAGGTATTTGCCAAAAAAATGATCCAGAACGGCAGCTTGACCGCAACTGCCCAGGATTCCCTGACGCTTACCCTGGTCACCCTGGCGGTGGTGGTGGGCATGAGCAGCTTGGCCAGCGAATACCACTTTGAGACCGCCCATGCCATCTACGCCTGTTTCTGCTGCGGGGCAGTTCTGTTTGGGCAGCTCCAACTGCAAAAGCAGATCAAATCTGAGTCGGAGCTGGCTCTCCAGCGGCAAATGTGGTCCCTTCACAAAACCCAGTACGAGATGTCCCGGGAAAGTATCGAGATCATCAACCGCAAGTGCCACGACCTGAAGCACCAGGTGGCGGCCCTCAAGCACATCCACGACCCGGGGCGGCGGGAGGAGGTCATCGACTCCCTCCAGTCCGCCGTGATGATCTACGACGCGGCGTTGGAGACGGGCAATGAGATCTTGGACACGGTGCTCACCGAAAAGAGCCTCATCTGCGCCCGGCACGACATCGCCTTGTCCTGCATCGTCGACGGGAAGCGGCTGGACTTCCTGGACCCGGTGGACCTGTATACCCTGGTGGGGAACGCCCTGGACAACGCCGTGGAGGCGGTGCTGTCCCTGCCCCCGACCGAGCGGCTCATCCGCCTGCGGGTGCAGGAGAAGGCGGGGCTGGTGTTCCTCCAGATCGAAAACCCCTACGCCGGGGCGCTGGAGGTGCGGGACGGGCTGCCCCTCACCCGGAAGGAGGACAGGCAGAACCACGGCTTCGGCCTGAAAAGCATCCGGGACGTGGCGAAGAAGTACCACGGTTTCCTCAACCTGGAGACAGACGGGGGGCTGTTTATGCTGCGGCTCTCCTTCCCTTTGTGCGAACAGCAGCCTGCGGCAGAAAACTGACAGCTCACGGCAGAACCGCTCCCATCTGGGGGCGGTTCTGCTATACTCCCAAGCAGCAAGCCGGACAGGCGAACGGCAAAAATGATAAGGGAGGACATGACATGGAAAAGCAAAAACGTACCGCCGGCCAAATGGTGCGGCGAGTGCTGCGCACTGCGGTGTGCGGAGTGCTCATCGTGGTGCTGCTGGCGGGGATCATCGGGGTGAACACCCTGGTGCCGTCCTTTGACCGGATGGGGAACAGCATCCTGGGCGGCTTCGACCGCAGGATCGACAACTCCAGAGCCAAGACGGACGGGTTGGATCTGCAATACAACAAACCGGATTACACCCGGGATACCATCGACGCGGCGGAGGACGATCTGGCAAACCGGATTGCCGCCGAGGGTGTGGTGCTGCTGGAAAACCGGGATAACGCCCTGCCCCTGGCTGCGGACGCCACCGTCAGCCTGGTGAGCGTCAACGCCACCACTGTCAGCGCCGGAGGCGGTATGCTGGGCGGCGGCGTCAAGCTGGACGCCCTGTTCCAAAACGCCGGGGTGGGTTTGAACAAGACCCTGTGGGACTTCTACGTCAACGGCGGCGGCAAGGGGTACGGCCTGGCCTCCGGTTCCATCAGCTTTGGCGACGCGGAGGATTTCCGCATTAACGAGTGCCCCCTGTCTGTCATGCAGGGTGCGGACGGCGTGCTGGACAGCCTGAAGGGCACCGTGCCTGTCTACTTCCTCAAGCGGGTAGCCGGGGAGGGCCGGGATATGCCCCGCAGCATGTACAGCCACGCGGATTCTGCTGAGGACAAGGCTCGCACCTATCTGGAACCCGACTCCACCGAGCGGGAGATTTTGAAGTACCTGGATGAAAACTTTGACACCGTGGTGGTGGTGCTCAACTCCAACGCCGCCTTGGAGCTGGACTGGCTGGCGGACTACCCCAGCATCAAGGCGGTCATTGGCGCGCCCGACGGCCTCCAGGCCCTGCCCGGCATCCTTACCGGCGCCATCAACCCCTCAGGGCGGACGGTGGACACCTTTGCCGCCGATGCGCTGGAGAGCCCCGCCGCCCAGAACTTTGGCGACTACCTCTACTTTGACGAGGGCGGGACCCCCACCAAGTATAACTACGTGTCCTACGCCGAGGGCATCTACGTGGGCTACAAATACTACGAGACCCGGTACGAGGACGTGGTGATGGGCGCCGGGAACACCGGGGACTTCGACTACGCCGCCGAGGTGGTCTACCCCTTCGGCCATGGCCTGTCCTATACCACTTTCGATTGGTCGAACTTCAAGGCCAGCTGGTCCGGCGACACCTGCACCGTTACCGTGGATGTGACCAACACCGGCAATGCGGCGGGTAAGGACGTGGTGGAGGTCTATGTCCAGTCCCCGTACACCGACTACGACAAACAGCACGGTGTGGAGAAGCCCGCCGTCATGCTGGCGGGTTACGCCAAGACTGGTGAGCTGGACCCCGGGGCGTCCGAGACGGTGAGCGTCACGTTTGATAAGGAGCAGCTCAAGGCCTACGACTCCACGAACGCCAAGACATATATCCTGGATGCCGGGGATTACTATATCACCGCCGCCGCCAACGCCCACGCCGCCGCCAACAACGTGCTGGCCGCCAAGGGCTTTACCACCGCCGATGGCATGACGGAGGACGGGGACGCCGCCTTCGTGGAGACCTATACCGTATCCGCCCTGGATAGCACCACCTATGCTGCCGACGCCTACTCCGGCGCGCCCGTGACCAACCTGTTTGACCATGCCCGGGGCGAGATTACCTACCTGACCCGGAACGACTGGACGGGCACCTTCCCCGCCCATGATGGCGAGCCCAGCGATATCGTCAGCACCTGGGGCGGCGAGATCAACGGCAGCGACGGGGTGGCCTACACCTGGAAAAAGACCGCCGGCGCCGAGCTGATCGCCCAACTGGACGCCTTCGACTCCAACTCTCCCGTGGACCCGGCCTCCTTCACCGATACCCCAGTGTACGGCGCGAAAAACGGCCTCACTCTCATCGAGATGCGGGGCCTGGACTTCGACGACCCCAAGTGGGATCAGATGCTGGACCAGCTCACCCAGGAGGACTACTACAACACCATCGGCCTGTCCGGCTATGGCATTGAGTACATCGACAGCGTGAACAAGCCCTTCACCATCGACGCGGACACCGCCGCGGGCCTGATCTACGGCGGCACCGGCAAGATGTTCCCCAACTCCATGACCTTGGCCCAGACCTGGAACCAGGAGCTGGCCCGTCAGTTTGGCGAGATGATTGGAAACGAGGCCCTGCTGGGCGGCTGCAACGGGTGGTATGCCCCCTCCATGAACATCCACCGCACCCCCTTCTCCGGGCGCAACGGCGAGTACTACTCCGAGGACGCTTTCCTGTCCGGCGCGGTGGGCTCCAACGCCGTGTACGGCGCGGCTTCCAAGGGGCTGTACGCCTACATCAAGCACTTCGCCTTCAACGACCAGGAGAACCATCGGGGCGACCGGCCGGGCCAGTTCAGCGTGGCCACCTGGCTCAACGAGCAGTCTGCCCGGGAGATCTACCTGAAGCCCTTCGAGATGTGCATGAAGGTGGGGGATGTGGAGCTGAGCTATGTGGAGGGCGACGGCAACGGCGGCTGGCGCAACGCCAAGCGCGCCTTCCCGGCCAGCATGGGCGTGATGACCGCTTTCAACCGGGTGGGGGCCACCTGGACCGGCGGCGACTATAACCTGATCACCGGCCTTCTGCGCAATGAGTGGGCGTTCAAGGGCATCGTCATGACGGACAACGCCAACACCGGCGTGTTCATGGACGGCTATCAGATGATCGAGGCCGGGGCGGACGTGAAGCTGACCTACGCCAAGGAGAGCGCCCGGTTCGACTTCGATGCCCAGAATCCCGCCCATTACCACTACGCCCGGGAGGCGCTGCACCGCACCCTGTACACCATTGCCAACACCAACGCCATGAACGGGGCCATGCCCGGCAGTGTGTTCAAGGACGGGATGCGGCTCACCGACAAGGTGCTGCTGGCTGTGGATATTGTGTTCGGCCTGCTGATCCTGTGGTTTGCCTATGTGATCTTCCGGGGCTTCAAGCCCAGCAAGCGGAAGCTGGCCAAGCTGGAAGCCAAGCAGGCAAAAAAAGTGGCCAAGCGGCAAATAAATAGTTGATCAGGGTTCTCTCAGCGACCCCCGCAAATCAAAGCGAGGAGGAAGAATTATGAGCAAACAGCCAAAGGTCAAAAAGCCCCTACATTGGGAAGCATTATAAGATTTTTTGGGGCGTTTTGCCGGTGGCTTGGCAGGTATGTGACCAAGGAAGACCAATCAATCATTTTTATAAGTGCGGGAAATCAGAGGATTCGGATATCTACAAAAAAGGCCTTGGGTGTACTTCAACAGAAGAACACCCAAGGCTTTTTTGAATTAGGGCAGGGGCGTGGAACAGCCCCAAGGATGACGATCCCTATGGTGCTGGTAAATATGCTCATCAATCCGCTGATTATTTTTCAGGAGTATATAAATCTGCGTTATAACCCATGCTTCATTTTGAATTATGCCCGCCGGGGCATCCATGCTATAATTACTTTAGCAATAGTGCCAAAACAAATATAGAGAGGAGCTGCCAGAATGAGCATTATTGACGACATCCTGCGGGAAGTCCCCCTTCCGAAAATGCTTTGCATTGAACAGGTATTTGACCGGGAGAAGCTGGATGACCCGGCCGCAGTCTTGCGCCAGGGCCTATCCCGCCCCAAGATCCGGGACACGGTTCGGCCAGGCATGCGCATCGCCGTAGCCTGCGGGAGCCGGGGCATCACCCAGATCGACCTGATCGCAAAAACGGTGGTGGATTACCTGCTGTCCTGCGGCGCGAAGCCCTTCATTGTCCCAGCCATGGGCAGCCATGGCGGCGCGACCCCCGAGGGACAGGCGGAAATGCTGGCCGGCTACGGCATCACCGAGCAGGCCATGGGCGTGCCCATCGTCTCCTCCATGGAGGTGGTGCGGATCGGCCAGCTGGATGACGGGCAGGACGTTTTCATCGACCGCAACGCCTTTGAGGCGGACGGCATCGTGGTCATCAACCGGGTGAAGCTCCATCCCGGTTTTGCCGGACGGTACCAGAGCGGGCTGATGAAGATGATGACCATTGGCCTGGGCAAGCAGTATGGCGCGGACAAGTACCACTCCAAGAATGTGGATTACCTCCAGTCCATGATCGCCAGCGTGGGGGCGGCGGTGCTGAAATTTGCCCCCGTCATCTTTGGCGTGGCGGTGGTGGAAAACGCCTATAAGGATCTGAGGGAGATTGTGGTGCTCCACAACGACGAGATCGTGGATACCGAGCCGGAAATCCTGCTGCGTTCGGCGTCCTATATGCCCCGGATCAAGTTTGACAGCTGCGATGTGCTTATTGTGGATGAGATTGGCAAGAACATCTGCGGCCCCGGGGCGGACGCCCATATCACCGGCCGCTTCCCCACCCACATCAACCACGGCAAATTCCACTGCCAGGCCATGCTTTATATGGATCTCACCGAGGAGACCCACCACAATGCCAATGGCGTGGGCCAGGCGGACGTGATCACGAAGCGGCTGTTTGACAAGATCGACCTGGACAAGACCTATCCCAACGCCTTGACCGGGAAGATTTACAACAGCGCCAAAATTCCCCTCACCATGCCCTGCGACAAACAGGCCATCCAGGCGGGCATCAAGTACGCGGTGGATGCCGACCCGGACCACATGCGCATCGTCCGGATCAAAAACACGGTGCGGCTATCCAAGATCTGGATTTCAGAAGCCATGCTGGACGAGGCCCGGGCCGACCCCACCATCCGCATTCTCACCGAGCCCATGGAGATGATCTTTGACGAGAACGGCGAGTTCTGCGGGCAGTTTAAGGATTGGATGTAATATGGCCTATGCGTTTTGAACAGCTTGCCTATCTGATCTCCATCGTCCGCTGCCGCTCGCTGAACAAGGCGGCCCAGGAGCTTTTTACTTCCCAGCCCGCCTTGAGCAAGGCAATTGAGGCGCTGGAGGACGAGCTCAACTGTAAGCTGCTGATACGCACCAGGCAGGGCACCATCCCCACCGCGGAAGGGGTGCGGGTGTATGAGGATGCCTGTGAGATCCTCCGTATTACCGACGCATGGCGGGACTTCCGCGCTTTTACCCCCGAGAGCGCGGGGGAGGTGCACTTGATCGGCACCGGCACATTCTGCGATTTTTTGTCCAATGGGTTCCTGCTGACCCTGCGCCAGGCGTTCCCGCATCTGGACCTGATCCTCCACGATGGAAAACGGGACGAGGTGGTGGAACAGATGCTGTACAGCGACTACAAGCTGGGCGTGGTCTCCCTGGTCTCCAAACAGTACTCCGATCCCAGGGAAACCGCCCTGTTTGCCTCCATGACCCAGCGGCAGACCTGGGAAGCGGACCTGCTTCTCAAAGACCCCCGCCAGGTGCTCGTCAGCGCGAAGAATCCCCTGGCCGCCAAGCCGTGCCTTACCGTGGAGGACCTAAAGGGCCTGCCCCTGGCCGCCTATTCCGGCCCGGACGAGATCATCCAGAATTACCACTCGTATTTTTCCCCCGGCGAGTTCTACCGCCTCCACAACCGGGGCAGCATCTTCCGCTTTGTGGCGGAGGACCGGGCCGCGGCCATCTTCCCGACCATCACCACGTCCAACGACCACTATATTGAAACCGGGCTGATCCGGGCCCTGCCGGTGGAGGGACTGGCGCTGCCGGCCTCCCGGTTCTTCCTGATCCATCCCAGCAAGCGTGTGCTGCGGCCGGCGGAGCGGATCGTGATGGATATGCTGGTGGAATTTTTCCGCGCCATCTCCCCGACCCAGGCCGCAAAACCAAACCGAAAGGAGCTTCCAAATGAATGATGTTGTATTTCTGAACCCCCGCGACAGCGTCGCCACGACCACGCGGGCTTTTGAGGCCGGCGAGGAGCTCCAGGTGGACGGCCGCGCCGTCCGCCTGCTCCAGGCCATCCCCTTTGCCCACAAGGTGGCGGTAAAACCCATCCCGCAGGGTCAGCCGGTTTATAAGTACGGCGAGCCCATCGGGCTGGCCACCGCCGACATCGCGGAGGGCGAGCTTGTCCATACGCACAATCTGAAAAGTAACAGGGGGCTTGGATAATATGGAAAACGATACCTTCTTGGGCTACCGCCGCCCGGATGGGCGCGTTGGCGTGCGCAACCATGTGGCGGTGATCAGCGCGTCCGATAACGCGAATTTTGTGGTCTCCCGCATCGCGAACCTGGTTTTAGGAACCGTGGCCGTCACCACCGGCTTTGGCCGGGGGGAGATCGGCCCGGATCTGGAGCAGCACATCCGCACCCTCAGCGGCCTGGGGCTGAACCCCAACGTATACGGCGCCATTGTCGTCTCTCTGGAGCCGGTGATTGCCGGCCAGGTGGCCGCCCCCATCCGGGAGAGCGGGAAGCCGGTAGAGGTGGTCACCATCGACGAGTGCGGCGGCAGCATGGCGGCCACCATGGCCGGCGTGCGGATCGCCCAGCGGATGGCCATCGAGGCGTCCCGCATGGCGCGCACCCCGGCGGACTTCTCCTGCCTCCAGATCGGGCTGGAGTGCGGCGGGTCGGACTCCACCTCCGGCATGGTGGCAAACCCGGCGGTGGGGCTGCTGTCCGACTTTGCCGTGACTCACGGCGGCACCGTGGTGGTGTCCGAGGTGGCCGAGTGGATCGGCGCCGAGCGGGCCTTGGCCGCCCAGGCGGCCACGCCCGAGGTTGGCCAGGCCATTGTGGCGGCGGTGGAGCGCACCGAGGCATATGCCAAGAGCGTAGGGTTGGACATCGCCAGCACCAATCCCGCACCCGACAACATCAAGGGAGGGCTGACCACTCTGGAGGAAAAATCGCTGGGCGCGGTAAAGAAAGGCGGCACCACCCCCATCCGCCAGCTGACCCGCAACGGCGAGCCGCCCAGCGAGCGGGGCCTGATCTTTATGGACGCCCCCGCCCCCGGCGTGGAAAACATCACCGCCCTGGCCGCCTGCGGCTGTCAGGTCATTATCTTCACCACCGGCAAGGGGAACGCGGTGGGCTGCCCCGTGGCCCCCACCATCAAAGTCACCAGCAACCCCTATACCGTGAAGCGCGTCGGGGAAAATCTGGACGTAGACCTCTCCCAAGCGTTTACCGACGGCTGGTCCCTGCCCCAGACCGCGGACCACCTCTACGGGTGTCTGCTGGAGCATCTGAACGGCAAGCTCACCACGGCGGAGGTGCTGGGCGACACGGTGGTGTCCGTCACCCGGATGGGCTTTACCGTATAGCCCGGTCCGGCCGGCCCTTCCACCACACCTGACATAGAAAAGGAGAGATGAAAATGAGCCCAAGCACCATCACGCTGCTGCTGCTGGTATTTGCAATGGCGATGTTCCTGTGGAACAAGCTCCCCGTGGGCGTCACCGCGATGCTTATGCCCATCGCCCTCATCCTGTTCGGCATCCTGTCCCCAGCGGAGGCATTCTCCGGCTTCACCAACAACAATGTGATCCTGTTCACCGCCATGTTCGTCATTGGCGGCACTCTGTTCTCCACCGGCATGGCCCAAAAGATTGGCGGGGTAATCACCCGCTTCGCCAAGACGGAGCGGCAGCTCATCCTGGGGATCATGCTGGTGTCGGGGCTGCTGTCCTCCGTCCTGTCCAATACCGGTACCACTGCCGTGCTCCTTCCCATCGTGATCGGTATCGCCGCCGAATCCGGCTACCGCCGTTCCAAGCTCCTGTTCCCGCTGATTTTCGGCGCTACCATCGGCGGCTGCGTTACGCTGCTGGGCAGTGCGGGCAACCTCACCGTGTCCGCCACTCTGGAGCAGGTTACGGGCGAAGGCTTGGGGTTCTTTGATTTCACCGTGGTGGGTCTGCCCATCCTCATCGTTGGGGCGCTGTTTTTCTACTTCGTGGGTTACCGTTTCCTGCCTGACCGGGACAGTGACGACGATACGTTCACTGCCAGCGAGGACTTCTCCCAGGTGCCCAGGTGGAAGCAGGCTGTATCCCTGGCCGTGCTTATCGTCGCCCTGCTGGCGATGATCTTTGAAAAGCAGATCGGCGTCAAGATGTACGTGGTGGCGGTGATCGGCGCGCTGGTGCTCATCATCTCTGGCGTTATCACGGAGAAGCAGGCGTGCGGTTACATGAACCTGCCCACGGTCTTTCTCATCGCGGGGATGCTGCCCCTGGCCAATGCCCTGAACAGCACCGGCGCAGGCCAGATCATCGCGGAAACGGTGGTCAACGTATTCGGTTCCAACGCGTCCCCCGTTATCCTCATGGCGTCCCTGTGGATCCTGACCAATATCATCACCCAGTTTATGTCCAACACTGCGGCGGTAGCCATCCTCTCGTCCATCGGCATCTCCATCGCCCAGCAGCTGGGCGCGGACCCCACCGGCGTGCTCATGGCCATCCTGATGGCGGGCAGCTGCGCTTTCTGTACCCCCATTGCCCAGCCCCAAAACTCCATGGTCTACGGACCCGGCGGCTATAAGTTCTCCGACTACTTCAAGGCGGGCCTGCC
Source organism: uncultured Oscillospiraceae bacterium (assembly GCA_910587205.1). Taxonomy (GTDB): domain Bacteria; phylum Bacillota; class Clostridia; order Oscillospirales; family Oscillospiraceae; genus Enterenecus. The sequence continues at coordinate 51,495 of CAJULZ010000003.1, read as the reverse complement.
CCTCACCGTAATCTGCTTCGTGATGTGCCTGATCCTGCTGCCCATCTTCTTCCCCTTCTTCCCTTAAAGCCGGGGCGTGCCGGCTTTCCATTCCAGCGGGGCCGGGCCGTGCACCCAGGCGGCCCGGCCCCAGCCCAGACAGGAGGTATATAATCATGGGCTATTCACTCACACCCGCCCAGGCGGACGGGGTGCTGGGGGCGCTGAGGAGGCGCTACTGCGTCTATGCGCCCCGGCGGTTCCCCAACCAGGGGCGGTATTCCGGCGTTGATGTGGTCCGCTACGCCCCGGTGGAGCGCTTTGCGGACATCGTGTGGCGGCAAAAGTCCGATTACCCCGTCAAAGAGGTGATCTCCCCCATCCAACAGGCCCTGTTTTACTTTACGGAGGATGAGTACCGCGCCAGCAAGGCCCCGGTTCGGCCCATCCTCATTCTGGCCCGCCCCTGTGACATCGCCGCCCAGGAAATTCAGGCCAAAATCTACGCCGGAAACGGCGGCTTCGACGACGTGTATTACCAGCGGGTGCGGGAGCTGGTGAAGTTCGCGGTAATGGAGTGCGGCGGTGGGGACGACACCTGCTTCTGCGTTTCCATGGGCTCCAACCGGACGGATAACTACTCCCTGGCCCTGCGCTGCTCCGACAGCGGGATGCTGGTCCAGGTGGCGGACGGGGAGTTTGAACCCTACTTCCAGGGCCTGCCCCAGGCGGAATACACCCCCCGGTTTGTGGAGGAAAATGAATTAAAGGTCACGCCCCCCGACCTGGACGACAGGGAGGTGCGCCTGGCCCTGAAGCGGCATCCCATGTGGAAGGAATTTGACAGCCGGTGCATCTCCTGCGGGGCGTGCACTGCGGCGTGCTCCACCTGCACCTGCTTTACCACCCGGGACGTGGCCTACGGCGACAACCCGGAGGTGGGCGAGCGGCGGCGGGTCACGGCCTCGTGCCAAATCGCCGGGTTCGACCAGATGGCGGGACAGAGGGAACTGCGCGCCACGGCCGGGGACCGGATGCGGTACAAGGTGCTGCACAAGTTCCATGATTACAAGGCCCGTTTTGGGGATCATCACATGTGCGTGGGCTGCGGGCGCTGCACCCACCGCTGCCCGGAGCTGATCTCCATTTCCGCCACCGTCAACAAGGTCCATGCCGCCGTAGAGGACATCAAGGCCGGCATGGGCAAGGCATAAAGGAGGTGACCGCGATGTTTAACCCTGTACAGCCCCAGCCCTGTGAGATCCTCGGCGTGAAAAAGGAGAGCGCCCACGAGTGGACCTTCCGGGTGGCTGCGGACGCGAAGCCGGCCCATGGCCAGTTTATGCAGCTGTCTATCCCCAAGGTGGGCGAGGCCCCCATCTCGGTGTCGGCCCAGGGGGAGGGGTGGCTGGAGTTCACCATCCGCAGCGTGGGCAAGGTCACCAACGTGATTTTTGAAAAACAGGCGGGGGATATCCTGTTCCTCCGCGGGCCCTATGGCAGGGGCTGGCCGGTGGAGCGGTTCAAGGGCAGGCATCTGGTGGTCATCACCGGCGGGACGGGGCTGGCCCCGGTTCGGTCTCTGCTGAATATGGCCGCCGCCGACCCCGCTTTTGCCAAGGACGTGCACCTGGTCTGCGGCTTTAAAAATGAGGAGGGCATTGTGTTCCACGGTGAGCTGGAGGGCTGGCGGCAGCGCTTCCGCACCATTTACGCCCTGGATCACGACGTTAAGGAGGGCTGGCGTACAGGCCTGGTCACATCCTTTGTCAAGGAGATTCCCTGGGACTCCTTCGACGGGGAGTACGCCGTAGCGGTGGTGGGCCCGCCCCCCATGATGAAGTTCACCGGCCTGGAGCTGCTGGCCAACGGGGTGGACGCGGCCAGGATCTGGATGAGCTTTGAGCGGAAGATGTCCTGCGCCGTGGGCAAGTGCGGCCACTGCCGTATCGACGAGGTATATGTCTGCCTGGACGGCCCCGTGTTCCCCTATACCGTGGCCCGGGACCTGGTGGATTGAGGAGGGAGGCGGGATCATGAACCATGATATCAACGTAAAAAAACTGCGGCTGAACTGTTTCCGCCAGTCCAAGGTGCCGGGGGAATTCATGCTGCAAATGCGCGTCCCCGGCGGCATGGTGGACGCCAAGTACCTGGACACCGTGCGGTACATTGCCCAGACCTGGGGGGACGGCAATTTCCATTTCGGCACCCGTCAGACGTTTGACATACCGGGCATCCCGTATGAAAACATCCCGGCGGTGAACGCTTACCTGGAACAGTACATCCGGGAGGTGGACGCGGGGCTGTGCGGGGTGGACATGGATACGGTGGCCCACCAGCCCCAACCCTGGGACCCCAAGGCGGGATACCCCACCATCGGCGCGCGGAACATCACGGCCTGCGTGGGCAATTACCACTGCATCTGCGGCAACATCAACACCTTTGAGCTGGCCCGGAAGATCGAGCCCATCATCTTCCCCAGCCATTACCATATCAAAATCAACATCTCCGGTTGCCCGAATGACTGCAACAAAGCCCATATGTGCGACTTCGGCATCATCGGCGTGTACAAAATGCGCTACCACCCGGAGCGATGCGTCGCCTGCGGGGCCTGCGCGCGCGCCTGCGAGCACGGGGCCACCCGGGTGCTCGCCCTCAACGAGGAGAGCGGCAGGATCGAAAAGGACCCCTGCTGCTGCGTGGGCTGCGGCGAATGCGTCAGGGCGTGCCCCACGTCGGCCTGGACGAGGGAAGAGACGCCGCTGTACCGGGTGATCCTGGGCGGGCGCACCGGCCGCCAGACGCCCCGGGCGGGGAAGATGTTCCTGAATTGGGCCTCGGAGGAGGTTGTGCTGGGCGCGCTGAAAAACTGGCAGAAGTTCTCCGCCTGGGTGATGGATTACAAGCCGGAGTACCTCCACGGCGGGCATCTCATTGACCGGGCGGGCTACAAGAAGTTCAAGGAGATCATCTTGGACGGCGTGGAGCTCAACCCCGAGTGCATGGTGGCGGAAGATATCTTCTGGCATGAGACGGAATACCGCTCCAACTTCAATGTCAAGCCCCCGGAGCTTCACCATACCGCGGGGCCGCAGGCGTAACACCGGGGCCGGGCCGCGCTCGAGAGGCAGGCTCGGCCCCCGCATTGTCAGGAGGGAAAGGCATGGCATGGTTTCCTTTGTTCACACAGCTGTCCGGCCGGCGGTGTCTCATCGCCGGCGGGGGACGGGTGGCCGCGCGCAAGGCGGAGGCGCTGGCCCCCTTTGGGCCGCGCATCCGCGTTGTGGCCCCCGATATCCTCCCCGCCTTAGAGCGGGCTCTGGTGGAACCGGTTTGGAGGGAGGTCGCCGGGGAGGACGTGGCTTGGGCTGAGCTGGTGGTGGACGCCACCGGCGTGCCCCAGGTGGGGGAGGCGCTCTACCGCCAGTGCGTGAGCCGGGGCATTCCCATTAACGTAGTGGACAGGCCTGAGCTGTGCACGTTTATTTTCCCGGCCATCCTGCAAAAAGGGCCGCTGGTGGCGGGAATCGCCACCGGCGGGGCCAGCCCCACGGCTGCGGCCTGGGCGCGGGACCAATTGGAGGCCGCCATCCCTGGGGAGTTTGACGCCATCCTGGTCCAGATGCAGCGCCAGCGGGAGCTGGCCCGGGAGCGGCTGGACGGGCAGGGGCGGCGGGCGGCGCTTTTAAAGCGGTGCTTTGCCATGGCCCTGGAGCGCGGCCGCCCCCTCACCGAAGGGGAGCTTAACCGGTTGTGGGAGGGATTGGTGTGAAAGGGATTGTCTACCTGGTGGGCGGCGGCTGCGGGGGCGCGGATCTCATCACAGTGCGGGGCCGCCGCTGCCTGGAGCGGGCGGACGCTGTGCTGTACGATGATCTGGTGGATGAGGATCTACTGGCCTTGGCCCCCGCCGGAGCGGAGCTGGTGTTCGTAGGGAAGCGGCGGGGCCGCCACAGTATGCCCCAGGAGGAGATCAATGCCCTGCTGGTATCTAAGGCCGCCGCCGGGAAGGTGGTGTGCCGCCTGAAGGGGGGCGACCCCTTCGTGTTTGGCCGCGGCGGGGAGGAGCTGGCCGCTGTGCGGGCCGCCGGGGTCGGCTGTCTTGTGGTGCCGGGGGTGAGCTCGGCGGTGGCCGTCCCCGGCGGGGCGGGCATCCCCGTGACCCATCGGGGTGTCAGCCGGTCGTTCCATGTGGTCACGGCCCATACCGCCGGGCCGGACGGCGGCATGCCGGACAACCTGGAGGGGCTGGCCGCGCTGGAGGGGACGCTGGTGTTCCTCATGGGCCTGCACCGGCTGGACGGGCTTTGCCGCGGGCTGGTGGAGGCGGGGATGTCTCCGTCCACTCCGGCCGCCGTGGTCGGTGCGCGGTGTATCCGGGGGACGCTGGCGGATTTGGCCGGGAAGGCCCGGGGGCTGGAGCCGCCGGCGGTGATTTTGGTGGGCGGGACCGCGGGGATGGATCTGCGCGCGGGGCTGCCGCTGTCCGGGGCCTGCGTAGGGCTTACCGGTACGGCGGCCTTCCGGGAAAAGTTTGTCCCGGGACTGGAGGGGATGGGGGCGGCGGTGCGCTGTCTCCAGCGCAGCCGGGTACGGCCGCTGTGCGCGCCGGAGGAGCTGACCCAGGCCCTGGATTGGGCGTCGGGGGGATGGTTGGGCTTCACCAGCCCCAATGGGGCGGCGGTGTTCTTTGCGCTGTTGGCCCGGGCCGGGTGGGATCTCCGAGGCCTGGCCCGGTTCCGGATTGCGGCGGTGGGGCCGGGCACGGCGGCGGAGCTCGCCCGGCACGGGTTCCGCGCCGACCTGATCCCCCCGCGGCACGATACCCAGTGCCTGGGGGAGCGTATGGCCCGCGTCTGCGGCGGGCGGCGGGCGCTGCTCCTGCGGGCGGCGGAGGCTGCCCCTGGGCTGGAGGCCCCTCTGCTCCAGGCCGGGGCGTCCTGCCGTACGGTGCCGCTGTATGCCCTGTCCACCGGGCCGGTGTGCCGCGCCCAGGTGGATTACGCCGTCTTTGGAAGCGCCGGAGGCGTCAGAGAATACGCGGCGGGGGGCGGCCCGGCGCCGGGGCGGGGGGCGGTGTGCATCGGGCCCCGCACTGCCGCCGAGGCGGAACGGATATTCTCCCGGGTGCTGACGGCGGATGACGCCGCCCCTGAGGCCGTGATTGCGTGCATTCTGAAGGATTGGGGGGATTTCCTATGCGGCAGCTGACCGCCCTGGGGCTGGCCTTGTGCCTGCTGGTCTTGTCCGGCTGCGCTCCGGAGGCCCCGCCCGCGCCTTCCCCGGCTGGGGAGGGTGCGGTGACGTTTACCGACGCTCTTGGCCGGGAGGTGACGGTGGCTGGGCGGCCCCAGAGGGTGGCCGCGCTTATCGGCAGCTTCGCCAGCGTGTGGACGCTGGCGGGGGGCGAGGTGGCCGCCACCGCTGACGACGCCTGGACGGAATTTGACCTGGATCTGCCGGAGGGGACGGTCAACCTGGGCAAGAGCACCCGGGCCAGCCTGGAAAAGCTGCTGGCGGCGGACCCGGATTTTGTCATCGCCAGCGTGAACACCCCGCTGAACTTGGAGTGGCGGGAGACGCTGGAGGCGGCCGGGATTGCCGCCGCTTATTTTGATGTGAACACCTTCGCGGAATACCTGGAGATGCTGGACATCTGCACCCAAATCACCGGCCGGCCGGAGCTCTACGAGGCCAACGGCGCGGCGGTAGAGGCTCAGGTGGAGGCCGCCGTTGCCCGGGCGGACGGCAGCGCTCCGCGGGTGCTCTGCCTGCGGGCTACGGCGGTGAGCGTGAAGGTGAAGCGCAGCGAGGGCAACGTGCTGGGGGAGATGCTGGCTGACCTGGGATGCGTCAACATCGCCGATGGGGATGGCTCCCTTTTGGAGCAGCTCAGCCTGGAGCGAATCATGGAGGCCGACCCGGACTGCATTTTCATCGTCCGCCAGGGGCAGGATTCTCCGGCCATCGCGGAGAACCTGGGCCGTCTGCTGACGGACCACCCCGCCTGGGCCGGTATGACGGCGGTACGGGAGGGGCGGGTGTACGACATGGACCCGCAGCTTTACAACCTGAAGCCGAACCACCGCTGGGGGGAAGCCTATGAAAAACTCGCCGACCTGCTCTACCCGTCGTAGGGCCCTGTCCGTAGCTGGGGCGGCCCTGCTGTGCCTGGCGGCCCTGGTTTTGAGCCTTTGCCTGGGCGCGGCGGGCATACCTCTGCCCCGGCTATGGGAGGCCCTTGTCCACGGGGGCGAGGGGATAGAGGCCCGGGTGTTGTGGTATGCCCGGGCGCCCCGCGCCGCCGCGTGCCTGCTGGCAGGGGCGGCCCTGTCGGTGTCCGGCGCGGTCATCCAGTCGGTGCTGGCGAACCCCCTGGCCGCCCCCAACATCATCGGCGTCAACGCCGGGGCGGGGCTGGCCGTCAGCGTCTGCTGCGCCGTGGGGGCGTCGGGCTGGGCGGCGGCGGGGGCGGCGTTTTTCGGCGCGCTGGGGGCGGTGATGCTGGTGGTGGCGCTGGCCCAGCGCACCGGCGCGTCCCGCAGCACCGTGGCCCTGGGGGGCGTGGCGGTGGGTTCGTTCCTCTCCGCCGTCACCGAGGCGGTGGCTGTCCTGTCGCCGGAGGCGGGAGTGGGGACGGCGGACTTCCGGGTGGGGGGGTTCTCCGCGGTTTCCCCCGCGCGGCTGGCCCCTGCCGGGGCGCTGATCCTCCTGGCGCTGGCCGCGGCCTTCTCCCTGTGCAGTGAGCTGGACGTACTGTCCCTGGGGGAGGAGACCGCCCACGGCCTGGGGCTCGGCGTCCGGCGGATGCGTCTGGCCTTCCTGACCATCGCCGCGCTGCTGGCGGGAGCCAGCGTCAGCTTTGCCGGTTCCCTGGGCTTTGTGGGCCTCGTCGTCCCCCACATCGCCCGCCGCTTCACCGGAGGCGAAAGCCGCTGGCTGCTGCCCATGTGTGCCCTGAGCGGCGGGGCCCTGGTGACGCTGTGCGACCTGGCCGCCAGGCTGCTGTTTGCGCCTTACGAGCTCCCGGCGGGCGTCCTGCTCTCCGCCGTAGGCGCGCCGTTTTTCGTGTTGCTCCTGCTGCGTCGGAGAAGGGGGCGTATTCATGATTGAGGTGGATCGGCTGTGCGCGGCCTATGGCCGGAGGCAGGTTCTCCATGAGGTAAGCGCCCGGTTCCGCCCTGGGGTGGTTACCGCCGTCGTTGGGCCTAACGGCTGCGGAAAGAGCACCCTGCTGAAGGCCGTGGTCGGCCTGTGCCGGCCGTCGTCGGGCCAGGTCCGCCTGGGCGGGGCGGAGCTGGCCTCCCTCTCCAGCCGGGAGGCCGCCCAGCGGGTGGCCTACCTGCCCCAGAGCCGGAACATCCCGGATATCACCGCCCTGCGCATGGTGCTCCACGGGCGGTTTGCCCATCTGTCCTATCCCCGCCGCTACCGCCCGGAGGACTATGCCTGCGCCCAGCGGGCGCTGGAGTGGGTGGGCGCCGGGGAGCTGGCCCCCCGCCTGCTGAAGGGACTGTCCGGCGGCCAGCGGCAGAAGGTGTACATCGCCATGACCCTGGCCCAGGACACCCCCGCCGTACTCATGGACGAGCCCACCACTTACCTGGACGTCCGCGGGCAGCTGGAGGTGCTGCGCCTCTCCCGCAGACTGGCCCGGATGGGCAAGGCAGTGGTGCTGGTGCTGCATGACCTGGGATCTGCCCTGGAGTGGGCGGACGAGCTGCTGGTGCTGCGGGAGGGGAGGGCCGTGGCCGCCGGCACGCCGGGGGAGGCCGTCCGGAGCGGCGAGCTGGAGCGTACGTTCCGGATCTCCCTCCACGCGGCGGACACGTCCCAGGGGCGGCGGTATTTCTGCGGGTTCCCCGAAGGGGAGGGCCCCGGGAGCTGAGAACTGCGGAAAAGTGAAACAGGAGGGGCGGCCTTTGGCCGCCCCTCCTTCAGCGTCTGTCAAAAATACCCGTACCGCTTCCGCCTGGCCGCCAGGAACAGCAGGGTGACAGCCACCGCCATGATCTCCGCCGATACGATGGACCACCAGATCCCATCCAGCCCCCAGAAAATGGGGAATAGGAGTACAGCCGCGCACTGGAACACCAGGGTGCGCAGGAAGGAGATCAGCGCGGAGGTCAGCCCGTCGTTGAGGGCGGTGAAAAAAGACGACCCAAAGATGGCGAACCCGGAGAACAGGAAGGACACCGAAAAGATGGCGAAGGCGTGGGCGGTCATATCCAGCAGACCTTGGTCGTACCCCACAAAGAGGACGGCCAGCGGCCTGCCCAGCGTCTCCCCCGCGAGGCACATCAGGACGGAAAACCCGCCGATCAGGACGGCGTTGCGCCGCAGTAGGTTTTGGAGTTCATCCTGGTGTCCGGCCCCGTGATGGTAGCCCACCACCGGAGCCGTCCCCACAGCGTAGCCGATGAAAATGGCCTGGAAGATCATGCTGACGTACATCAGCACCCCGTAGGCGGCCACACCGTCCTCCCCGGCTTTGGCCATAAGCTGGGCGTTGTAGAGCATACTGACCACCGACATGGAGATATTGCTCATCAGCTCGGACGCGCCGTTGGTACAGGCCCGGAGCAGGGCCCGGCTGTCGAAGCGGCACCGGCCCAGCCGGAGCAGGCTGTCGTTTTCCCGCCCGAAATATACCAGCGGGACCACACCGCCCACCGCCTGGCTGACGGCGGTGGCCGCCGCCGCGCCCACCAGGCCCCAGCGGAAAACGCCCACGAACAGCGCGTCCAACGCCATATTGGCCACGCCCGCCGCCACTGTGACGACCAGGCCCAGGGTGGGCTTTTCGGCTGTGGCAAACAGGCATTGGAACTCCATTTGCAGAATGTAGAAAGGGAGGGCGGCCAAAATGATCCGCCCGTAGAGGACGCTGTCGGACAAAAGCCTGCCCTCGGCCCCCAGCAGGGCGGCGGCGGCCGGGAGCAGGACGATCCCGGCGGCCGCCAATACGATGCCGCACACGGCCCCGGCCCAGATCAGCAGGGAAAAGATCCGGTTGGCCTGTTCCCGATCCCCTTCGCCAAGGGTCATGGAGATCAGGGCGCTGCCGCCGGTGCCCAGCATGAACCCGGCGCAGCCCAGGATGATGAGCACCGGCATGATGAAATTGACTGCCGCAAAGGGGGTCTTACCCGCGAAATTGGACACGAAGAACCCGTCCACCACGCCATAGATTGAGGTGAACACTAACATGATAATGGACGGGAAGGTGAAGCGCAGCAGGCGCTTATAGTCAAAGTGGTCGGATAGCTGTATCATGGTTTTCCGTACTCCCCAAAAAATAGAATGCGCGGACGGGCCCAGACATACCGGGGGCCGTCAGCGGGCGGGAAGGGTCTGGGTCTGCTCCCGGAAGGCCGCCAGATACTTCGCCGTGAGCGCCAGGTACGCCTCCACGTCCTCCTGGGGCCAGGAGGCGAATACCGCGTTTTCCGCCTCCATAATCCGGGCCACGGTGCGCCCCGCCAGGGCCGCGCCCGCCGCCGTCAGGCACACGTCCTTGCGCTTCCCCCCGGCCCGCTCCAGGTAGGCCAGCCCCTCCGCCTCCAGCCTGCGCAGGGCGGAGTTGACGGTCTGTTTGCTGATCCCGGTCTGGCGGCACACGTCCGACAGGGGGCAGCGGCGCCCATCGCCATCGTTGCACACGGTGTAGAGGATCTGCATCACGCTGTAGGACAGGCCCAGGCGGGCCGCCGCGTCGTGGTAGACGGTTGTGGTCTCGCTGAGCAGGTAGTTAAAGCGCTTGAGCGCCTCCGAGCTGTAGGACATGAAACCGCCTCCGATAGTATGAAATCATACCAAATAGTATAGTACGAAATCATACGATTGTCAAGCGCCGGCCGGGATGCGGTGTAAAAATGCCCCAATTCCTTGCATATGGCGGGGAAAGCTGTTACAATGGAGCTGACTGGAACGCATGGAAGTTGACCTGGCCCGGCTGCACGTTTTGTATGGAAACTGAGCACGACGGCCGGGGCGCACCGTCCCCCGCCGTCCATCAAGGGAAGGAAGCGGGAAAAAATGTCAAACAGGCCAAAAAAGACCTACGGGGCCATGGGCGCCCTCCGGTTCTGGGCGGTTGTCTGGGGGATGGGCGTGGCGGGCCAACTGTGCTGGAACATGGAAAACCAGTGGTTTAACACGTTTGTCTACGCCAAAATCGCCGGGGACGTGAACATCGTCACCTGCATGGTCATCGTCAGCGCCCTGGTGACCACCGTATCCACCTTCGTATTCGGCACCATGTCCGACCGGGAGGGGAAGCGGAAAAAATATGTCTCCATCGGCTACATTATCTGGGGTATCACCACCATTATTTTCGGCCTGACGGAGTATGTGCGCGCCTCGCTGCCCGCGCTTTCGGTGGCGTTTTTGGGCTTCCTGGTGGTGCTGGCCGACGCGGTGATGAGCTTTTTCGGCTCCATGGGCTGCGACTGCGGCTATAACGCCTGGCTCAACGACCACACCGACGACACCAACAAGGGCCAGGTGGGGGCGGCCCTGGCCGCCATGCCCATCTTCGGCACCGTGGTGGGCACTGTGGTGGGCGGGATGCTGGTCAACGCGGGCAACCCCACCGTGGGGAGCGACGCTTATGCCCCGGCCCAGGACAATTACCAGCTCCTGTTCTGGGGGATGGGCCTGTTTGTCATCGCCATGGGGCTCATCTCGTTGTTTCTCATGAAGGACGCCCCCGGCTTCAGCCCGCCCGGGAGGGTACGTTTTGGGAGCAGCTCACCGCCATCTTCCGCTTTTCCACCCTCCGCGGGCGGAGGGAGAACAAGGAACTGCTGCTGGCCTGCCTGGTGAGCTGCATGTTCTTCATCCCCTTCAATTTCTATTTTGTGCACATGGGCAACTGGATGATCTATGACATCGGCTTCACCGCCGGGGACATGGGGCTGGTGGAGGGGATTTCCCTGCTGTTCGCGGTACTGGTCACCATCCCCTTTATCAAGCTCATCAACGGCGATAAGATTCCCATCGTCACCTCCATCGCCGTGGCAACCAACGCCGCGGGGCTGCTGCTGATCTCCACGCTGATCAAGGACAGCGGCTGCGTGGACACCGGGAACCTGTTCGCGGTGAAAAATCTGCCCCTGTTCCTGTGCGTGTTCCTCATCGGCACGGGGTACGTGCTCATCATGCAGACCGGGATGATCTGGGTGCGCGGCCTGTTCCCGGAGAAGAACAAGGGGCAGTTCGAGGGGGTGCGCATCGTGTTCTTCACCCTTATCCCCATGTTTGTCGGTACCCTCGCGGGCAACGCCATCATCAAGGGCACGCCCCAGGACCAGGCGCTGCGGGACGTGTACGGCAACCCCATCGACGTGCCCCAGGAGAACCTGTTCCTCTATGCCGGGGTTATGGTGCTGCTCACCTTCATCCCCCTGTTCTTCGCGTGGCGGGAGTACGACCGGCGCATCAGGGCCAAACGGGTTGGGGAGGGCTGAGCGGTGCAGTACAGGCTCAAAGGCGGGCAAAAGATCGTCCTGCTGGATGGCTTGGGCCGGCTTTACCGGCCCGGCTGGGCCAGCCGGATGAATTATCACTACAACCGGGAACAGGCCCGTAAAACCCCTTTCAACCTGAAGGAGTGGAACTTCTACCAGTTCATCAAGGATCGCTGGGTGGTGCAGCTCACCATCGGCCACGTGTCCTACGCTTGCAATGTCGCCGCCGCCCTGTTCAGCCTGGATACCGGGGAGAAGCGGGAAGTCGGCCGCATGAAGCTGTTCCACATCCCCACCCTGGACCGGGATCCGGAACAGCCCAGCGTCAACGAGTTCCGGGACAAGGATTTCCATATGCGCTTTGAGGTGACGGACCGGGCGCGGCGGCTTACATTTCAGGGAAGGAGCGGGCGGTGGGGGGATGTGTCCGTCCGCCTGGAGCTGGAAAACGACCCGGACAACCAGAAGCTGGTCATCGCCACCCCCTTCCGGCGGCCCCGCCAGTTTTACCTCAACTACAAGGAAAACTACTATACAGCCCGCGGTTTTGCCCGGTTTGGGGACCTGCGGGTGGATCTGGACGGCGCGTCCGGCGTGCTGGACTGGGGCCGGGGGATCTGGCCCTACCGACATGAGTGGTGGTGGGGGAACCTCACCGCTCAGGTGGACGGCGCGGACTTTGCCTTCAACATCGGCTGGGGCTTTGGCGATTTGCGCTGCGCCACGGAAAATGTGTACTTCTATCGGCGGAAGGCCTACAAGCTGGGCACGCTCCGGGTGGAGCGGGAGGGCGGGTTTATGGACTCCTGGCATATCAAGGGGGAGGCGGGAAAGAGGGCGATGGAGCTCTGCTTCCGCCCCATCTACGACAATTACACAGAGAATAAACTTCTGGTGATAGATACCCACTGTAATCAGGTGTTCGGCCTGTTTGACGGCTGGGTGGAGACGGATGGGGGCCGGGTGGAATTCCATGATCTGCTGGGGTTCATTGAGCACGCGGTCAACCGGTGGTGATCCTGCGGGGGCGCGGCTCCGCCGGGCAGGACCCACGGCGGGCCCCCAAATATCCTGTATGATATATCATGCAGGATATTTGGGGCCGCCCGGCGCGGGGAAAAAGCGGTTGACATTTTCCCCGGCCCATGGTATGATACAAAACAATCCAAAAAAGAATACAGGAAACCCTTTGCCGCCGGGTAAAGGGGGGACGCCAGACCTTCTATCGTTAGGCCACAGAAGATAGGGGGGCCTGGCGTTATATTTTTGCGGGCAGGAAGGCGGTGTGTTTTACGGGCGGAGGCCCGATGGGAGAAGACCGGACGCTCGCATCCGGTCTTGGCGCAGGCTAAGGCTTGTTTGAAAAATGTCAACACACCCAAACGGAGGCTCTTTTTTTGCCATACTTTGCCAATTTTTATTGGAATACACAAAGTGTTCCTGCGTCAAACTGGCTTTGTCTGGCGAAAAAATCCCTCCCCGCCGGGCATATTTCCAACTTTTAAACAGCGCCTAAGGCCGGCGGAAAATATTTTAGGAGGATTCTATCATGAAGAAGTTTATTGCTGATCCCTCTTTTTGGGAACTGTTCCCCGACGCTGCCATCGGTGTGCTCATAGTGGAGGGCATCAACGAGGCTGCCCAGTTCTCCCCGGAGCAGGCCGCGGAGGTGTCCCAGCTGCTGAAGGACGCCAACGCAGCCGCCTTGGCTCACTTAGACGAGGGCGTTGCCCTGTCCCAAAACCGACCGGTGGCGGTGTGGCGGGAGGCGTACCAGAAATTTCCCACCAAGAAGGGGGCCCGGTGCTCCATTGAGGCGCTGCTGAAGCGGGTGTCCAAGGGGGAACCGGTGGGCTCTATCGCCCCCACGGTGGACATCACCAACGCCATCTCGCTGAAATACGCCCTGCCCATCGGCGCGGAGGATATGGACGCCTTTGACGGCGACCTGCATCTGGGTGTGATGGCAGGCGGCGAGGACTTTACGCCCCTTGGCGCGGACGAGCCCGATCCCCCCCGGCCCGGCGAGCTGGCCTATTATGACGCCTCCGGTGTGGTGTGCCGCTGCTGGAACTGGCGGGACGGCAAGCGCACCGCGGTGAAGGATGCCACCACCGCCGAGTTCATCGCCATGGAGTGCGTGGACCCGGAGCGGATGGGGGATTTGAGGGCCGCACTGGACGAGCTGGCCGGGCTGCTGGAAAAGTATACCGGGGCCAGGATCGTGACCAAGGGCGTAGTGGACAGCGCCAGCCGGGAGATTTTAATCCAGGAATGAGCGCCGTTTCCCTGCCGCGATCAGGGAATTCAAGGAGTTTGCATCCTGCAAGATATAAAACCCGAGGACCGACGGGGACGTTTTGGGCAGCTTTTGGGCTGCGCAAAACGTCCCCGTCTTTTTGCGCGGGTGTGGAGGGCAAAGGGGCCGGACTGGGCGTGTGGGCAGCCAGTGGATGCCTTTGTAGAAAACTGTTGCTTTTTGTCGAAAATTTTGATATGATTATCTACAAACTATATTTTTAATTTTCGATTGTGAAAAGATACAAACGAAAAGAAGCAGGGCTGTCCGGAACGGGAAGAGCTGGAAGAGGCTGTAAATTTAATGAAACAGGGGAGACAGCAGCGATTTGCCAGGAAAAGATTGATCAAATATGGCCTGTGGTGGGAGGGATTGCAATGGCGGAGAACTCAGAGAACCGCGGAGCAGGGTTCGGAATCTTTTTTGGGGTATTGATGTTCCTATGCGCGGGTTTGGGTTATCAGTTCGGGCCACATATTTATAAATTGATAGGCCAATGGTATATTTACACCGCGGTTGCGGCTTGGTGGAGCATGCTAAGCGCGCTGGGGACGGGGACTCTTGATTTCATTGTGCTGTTAGTGCCGGTTGTAAAGAAGGCCGCGGGAAAGATATGGTCCGACAGATCCCGAACCGCCAGGAGGGCCAGGATTGTGGGGCTGGCAGTGCTGTACGTAGTCGCCGCGTGGGTGAATGTCGCGGTGGGCGTTGCGGTCAGCAGACCGGCGGAGCGCAGCAAAGAGTTTGAGAAAGCCGGCCTAATGAATTTTGACGAGATTGAACCTGATATTTACGTCACCGTCGTTTTAGAGGATGGCGGCGTGCCGAGGGACCGTGATGTCCAATATGAAATTGTTGGCATAGAGCCGGTAGAATTGCCGAGAAAAATAATTTTGCTCGATTTACCGCGCTATATCGCGTGCCAAAAGAGGGGAGCCGGGCCGATCAAGTTGACGGTGAGGCCGCTGTACCCCGACGTCACCGTCCGGTTTGCCGACCCGCTGGTCGCGCTGGGGGAGGAGACGGTTGTAAAGAAATATGATCCGGCTCTGCTGGGCAACGCCCCGGCGGGGAAAGAGGGCGATTATTCCCCCGCCTTCCAGTACCGCTTCGGCGGGACCGGCGCGCCGCTCGATTACACCATCTGCGGCACGGAAAACAAGCTGGGGATGCGGGACAAAACCGTCCTGCTCCGGTGGAATAACAATTGGGAGCTGTCCTACAGGGATGTCTTGAACGAGCAGGAGGAGTTCGCCGAGGCGGGGGAAACCGTGGACTTTTATTACCCAGGCGAACGGATCGCATTTGACCTGGATATGCTCCGCGGTTCGGAAAGCCGGGATCGGGCGCTTTTGGAGAAGCTGAGAGGGGCGGCGCGGTACGAGCTGTTTTGGGAATCGGCGGACGACAGGACCGTCCAGGCCGACGAAGCTGTGATAAAACAGGCCCTTTCCGCCAGCGACATGCCTGAGCTGCCAAAGTGCATGGTCAAAACGGGGCCGGACATCGCCTACCATTGTTATGCCGGGGAGGATGACCTGGGATATTACTGCATTGTGACGGGCAATGGGACTGTGAAATGGGAAGCGGCGCCGGGGCAGACGGCGCTTGTGCTGCGCTTGGACATCGGCTGATTGCGCGTGAAAAGGACAGGAGGGATTTGGATGCGTCTGAGGGAAAAAGCCGCGCCGCTGGCGGCGCTGTGGCTGTGTGCCGTGACGCTGTTGGTCACATCGTGCTCCGGGGCCGCGCCACGGCCGGCAGGGCAGGACGGAGCGCCGGAAAATCATTTTGTCATCATGTACGATATGAGCCCGTCCATGAAGAATGCCGACGACCGCCTCAAAGGGATGGTTGCCGACTTTCTGGTGAAGGTCCCCACGCGGCTGATGCCCTATAAAATTGCGGTGATCCCCTTCGCAGGCCGGTGCCCCCAGACGGACGCGCTGGAGAACGGGGGGACTGGCTGGTGGGAGATCCAGACAGGGAATGGGGAGGCCAAGCAGAAGATAAAAAACGCCCTTTCTGAGTTGGGATATGAACCTTTCACGAATATTGAAGAGGCGCTCCGGACCTGCGCCGAGACCCTGGCCGCAATGCGGGAGGACAGCGGGGCGTGCAGCCAGACGGTGCTTTTTATCACGGACGGGCTGATTGACCTGCCGGGCGGCCAGTCCCGCATTGACGATATCATCGCCTCCGGCAAGCGGGTGCCGGATATTGCCGGGGACTTCCCGGACGACTGCAAATTCTGGGCAATCATGCCGGACGAGGATACAAAGAATACCTTCGTGACCTATGACGGGGACGGAAACGTTCTCACCTACAACGGGACGAAGGTTGGGAGCGGGCAGCAGGAGGGCATCCGGGCCGTGTTTACCTGCCTGGAGGACTTTTGCAGCAGGCTGAACGAGCTGGGCCGGGAGGGGATGGGGACCCGGGCGGGGACCATATCGATGGATTGGACCAAGGACACGCTCCAAAATTTCAAAGGGGCCTATACGGAATTTTTTGAATCGATTTGGGATACCACCACGGTGACGAGGGAGCAGGTGGAGCTGGACGCCGGGTTCGAATTTGCTGTGCCGGAGGGGACCGCGGAGGTCAACATAACCGTGATGCCCGAGATCGAGGACCCGGCCCGGTGCAGGCAGGCCGCGAGGCGGCTGGCCGAGGATGGGGCGCTGTTTGTGACAAGAGATGGGGCGCCGCAGCGGGCGGATTGCAGCGGTTCCATTTATACGGTGAACGTCAAGCTGATCAACCCGCCCGCAGGGACCTACTGTTTGCAGACCAGCATTAAGGAAGAGTGCCGCTTTACGCTGGATTTCTTGACGTACAGCGACCTGAAAATTTCGGTGGACAAGCAGAGCGTTACCAAGGCGCTGGGTTCCACGGTGGTGCTGGAGGGCAGCGTTGTGGATTCCACAGGGAAGCAGATAACGGGACGGACTGCCTGCGGCCTTACGATGGAGGCCTGGGTGAGCGCCGAACCGGGCGGGGATGGCAACCGCGCCGCCGTCGAGCTGGATGAGGGCAGGTTTCAATGCGGCGTTACGGCAAGCCGCGTGGGGGACAGCTTCCTGACGCTCCACTTAGTTTATGACGACACGGATCAGCCCCAGATTCCCGGCGGTGTTTCCAAATTCGGACGTCAGGAGACCATCACCATAACAGTGCCGGAGGTATCCTACGCGGGCGGAGCCGCCCGGCGTTTTCCCACCGGCATCGCCCTGGAGCTGCGGCCCTATTCGGAGCTGCCCGAAGGGCGGGCCGACGTCCCCGCGGAGGCGGCGAAAAAGTATCTGAACGACGATTGGGCAGTCCGGCTGCTGGACGAGCAGGGGGCGGAGACGGGCCCCGACATCCCGATGGAGCTTTCGGAGGACGGGACATGCTTTGTGCTGGAGTGCGGGGGCGCGGGCGCAAAGACCGCTGTAATGCTGAACCGCACAACCGGGGAGACTGTGGAGGTCCCGATCCCCGGAGCGCATCTGCTCATCCTCCTCGTGGGCGCCGGGGCCGCGGTGCTGATCGCCGCTGTGGCGGTGGTGGTGTTTATCCTGCTGGCACAGAGGAAGATCACGGTGTCAATCCGTTGGAACGGGGAGACAACGGTGCTGTATTTAAGCGGAAATGGGAGCCCCCAATCGGGCGTGCTTGGGGGCGAGCCGGTGACGGCTCAGTTTGAAAAGGAGAACAAACAGGTCGCCGCCCGGTTGGACGGCCGGACAAAGCGGGTGGATGTTGTGGGGCACAGCTGCGATATTGACTTTTAGGAGGTGGAGGAATGGACTGGAAAGCGGAGTACAGGAATAGGTTTGTGAATTTGGAGTGGAAGGACGAGCAGGACAAAAAGAGGCATCTCCGCGCGTACAAGGCCTCGAGTGTCCAGCTCGACAACGTCCCGCTCATGTTTGTGGGGGTGGGCGGCACGGGCATCGACGCGGTTTTGGCGCTGAAGGACAAGATGGAGACGCTCTACAATCCGGAGGAGGCCGGCCGCGTCGAATATCTCCTGATTGACACGGACAAGATTGGGACCGGCCGGGGCATAAATCCCGCGGATACCATCGTCATACAGAGCTCGGATACGGCCATGCTGCTCCGGGAGGCCCAGCGGAGCACCGGCGGCAAGCATTTTATTTCCGATGAGATCCGGGATTGGCTGGACGACTCGCTTTCCCCGTTCCGCGTGATGAACGGGGCCGCGGGTATCCGGCAGGCCGGGCGGCTGATCCTTTTTCTGAACTTCCAGCGGATCTATGACGCGCTCCAGCGGAAGCTCAGTAAAATCAGCGAAAACTATGACGCCAGCAAATGCCGCCCCAGGATCTACCTGTTTGCGGGCATCGGCGGCGGCACCGGTTCCGGTATGTTCATCGACCTGAGCTATATGATGCGCTCCATCCAAAACGTGGACCTCCAGGGCGTCATCTTCATGCCCGACGTCTCCTGCCTGAAGCCCAACTTGCGGGAAACGCACAAAAAGAATATCCAGCGCAACGGCTTTGCCGCGCTGAAGGAGCTGGACTACTTGATGATACTGGACCGGGTGGGGGAGTCCTTCCGGCAGGATTATCCGGGCGGCATCGGGGTGGATAGGAATGATCCGGTCTTCGACCTGTGTATGCTGGTGGGGGCGCAGGAGGACGGCCGGACGCCCATTGGCAGCGAACAGAAGATTTTTGAAAAGACGGCGGAATATATCCTGTTTGAGATCCAGGAGAAGATTTTTGAGTTCGGGATGTCGTCCTATAAGAGCAATTTGGCCAATTACCAGCCCACGGAGCCCTTCTGCGAGCGCTACGCGGCGATTGGCGCGGCGGCCGCCTATATCCCCATCGACTACTATTACGGCTGGTGGCTGGAGGATGTGTTCAAGGCCTTTGGATTGGGAAGCGGCACGGATACGGGGGAGAATTACAGAGCGGGCCTGCGGGATGAGATTTGGGAGGACGTCCGGGATGAGATAAAAAACGTGCCCTACAAGAGGTGGCGCTGCTACAAGCACGCGCAAGACCACATGGGGCAGAATATGGCGGCCAAGCTTGCAAACGGTAAGCTGATCCCGCCCACTTTTACCTGCTCCGGGAGGAGTATTATAATAAGGCGGGGGAAAAAATCTCTAAAGTAATTGATGAAACAAAGCTGGGCGGAATCAAGCGTAACACGATTGCGCAGAAGCTGCTGCTTAGGAAACGCGCCCTGCGGAACCGGTATGAGGAGGCTTACAAGGGCTGCTTCGGCCAGTGGATCACAGCGAATGAGACGCAGCTGAAAGAAAGCTACATGATTTTGGAGAAAATTGTTGAGCGGATGAGGGAGTACAGCGCCGCCAAGACGACCGACCTTCCGAAGACGGCCCTGTTTGGGGCGGAGGAGTTCAGGCAGATCCAACAGGAGGACAGATACAAGCAGAAGATAACCGAGGCGGCAAAAAAGCTCGCGGAGGATCTGTGCCAAAACCCGTCCCGTTGGAACGGGTTGATGAGCGGACGGCCCAAGTGGCTGTCCGACTACGTGGGGAAGCTCCTGTGGGGGTTCTTTGCCAACAGCGGCTGTCTGGACTTGGAGCGATTGATCAAATACGCCGCAATAAACGGCAGGAACGGGCAGGAGGAATTTTTGGGCGAGCACTTGTCCGGCCTGAACGCGCGTCAGCTGTGGCCCAGGAGCCCCTATTACCCGCCAAGGGACGACTATCACCGCGTGCTGGCCGGGCCGGAGGGCAGTCCGGTGAGAGAATGGATCGAGAACTGGATTGCGACAGACGGGGAGGGCGATGTGTTCTGCGTCAACCCGATCACGTGGCGATTGGCGCGGGCTATCCTCGTCCCGGGGAATTCGCTTTATACCTTTGACGGCATCAGCAAAATGGAGATGTGCTACATAAACGCATCAAACAGGGCGGGCCTCCATTTGTACGCGCGTGAGGGGAAGGACTGGAACGAACTCCCGTCGCCGTACTTTGAAACCAAGTGGGTCAGCGGGGACGCCGCCAAGCGGGGCGAAGAAAAAAAGCGCAACGATCATTACCGCGAAGTTTTTGATGAAGCGCTTGATCTGGGGATCATTGTGTACGGGGGTAACGGCTACTACTACATCGTGTATGGGAACACGCGTGTGACGATTGGCGATATTGTGGATGACGCGGGGGACAGGGAAATCTCGAAAAATATGTTCATCCATATGTTCGAACATCGTCAGTGGGTGGAGAGGGAGGTCGAGAAGCGCAAGAAGACTTCCCCCTGAGGGCCGCTGCGGGGCGTCTTGAACGGGAGGGGACCCGGCTCCTTGGAGAAGGGTTCCGCTGTATCGCCGACGCGGTTGAAGAGAGGTAAATACTTCTTTTTAACCTGTGGGCGTTTATGCAGTCCACGGGCCGCGAACCGGCCTTGTGCCGGACTTCACCGTCAGCATGATTGGAAATCGGCTTTACCGATTTCCAATCATGCTGACGATACATGATGGAGGTGAGAACGCCTATGGGAACGGATGGGGATTTTGGGACAGGCTGTAGCCGCCTGTTGGAAAACCCGGTCCTATTTCTGCTTTTTTCCAGTCAGGCGAAAGCCGAGTTTTCCATGCTGCTCAACCGCATGGGGAACTTGGATCGCTGTATCGTCATGCAGGCCTACGACAGTGTCAAGGCCCAAATTGACGATGGCAGGGTGGTGGGCATTGAGCTGGGCGGGCCCGGCCCCGGCGCGCCGTACCGGCGGCAGCTTGCCGCTGCGGTCCGCCGTACCAAGCTGCACAAATACTGCCGGGGCAAGGATATCACGGTGTGCGCGATCTTGGAGGGCAGCGACGACTACAGCAGAGAACGCGCGGTTTGCGAGCGGGTTTATAATGATTTAAAAAGCGCGTACCGCAACCATGTATATGTTGATTTTTACGTGATGGCGAAAGAACCGTTCATCCCCGGCGGGGGACTGGAGCTTCAGGCCCTGATCGACGGACTGAAGCCCCTTGCGGGGGAGGATTGGGCGCGGTATATTTTCCTGGTGTCCGATATCACCAATGAGGAGCGCCTGGTGGAAAAATATTCGGAACGGTTTGAAACCGTGCTGGATTCTATTGTATTGACAAACTGCCGGTCATCGTCGGGCGCCGGCAGCGCGTACATCCATGAGCGCTTGCTGGAGGAGTCGGAGGAGCTGGGAAGCAAGCTCCTGGCCCTGGGCCGGGTTCGGATAGCCCTGGACGAGGCGGCGGTAAAGCGCGTCATCCGCCACGAAATGCTGGAGCGCGTCCGGCAGGCGCCCGCCCGGCCGGAGGCCGCGGCGGGCCGCCTGAACCTGGACGGGCTTGGATTTGATATTTTGCAAGATGTAAAAAGCACGTATCCCGGTATCTTGAAGATCGGGCTTTATGAAGGCGTGGGGAGGGAGGCGATTTCCCAGTATACCAACCAGGAGGTCGTTTCCCGCTGCTTCCAAGGCAACGCGGACGCTTATATGCGGTTTCAGCAGGAGCAGCTGGAGGAAAAATTTAGACGGTACATGGAACGGTACTGCCGGCGCGAGATGAAGATGTGGCTGATGGATGCCTTATTCCAGCCGGGCGAAGGCATCGTCCAAAAGGACTGCTGCCGAGCGGTGTTCCAAAAGGCGACCGGAGAACTCCAGAAATACCGTGAATGGAACCAGGAAGCCTGCCGGGAGAATGAGCGTGAATATGCCCAGTGGAAAACCGCCGGGGTAAAGACCAACCGCTGGGCGCACTGGTTTTTGCGGAACCGCCGGTACGAGCAGTACCGGGTTTTGAAGGAGTGGGCTGAGCTCCAGGGCAGGAGGCTGGCGGGGACGGTTTTTGAGCAGTGCCTCCAGGATATGGAGTACTACGCCGAAAATTGGGCGCACCGGATGGAAGGGCGGTGCGGCCTGTTCGCGCAGTTCTGCCTGGGCGCCCGGGAGGGTTTGGAGGAGCTGGCGGAGGACTGCTGCGATGGGGAGCGGCATTTGATCCAGGCGTACCGGGAGGAGGTTGCCGGGGAGCTGGAAAATATGGCGGGAGAGCTCCAGCATATCTGCGGCATCCTCAACGGTCTGCTGGAGGAGGACGTTGACGCGGAATATATGGACCGGTCCATCGAACAGTGCGCGGACTGGCTGTATGCCCGGCGGCTGAAAGGCGTCAAACCGTACTGCGAGCCGGACAGCGGCGTGTATGGCGAGGCGCTTGCCAATTTGAAGGATCACATATGCCTGCTGACGCGGACGCAGATCCCCAATACCGCGCCCTATATTTTCCTGATGGGCCATCCCGGAGACGCCTTTTTAAAGTATGCGCGCGGGCAGAAGGATGCCCAATATATTGTTTATGACACGGAGTATATGGGGTGCCCGGCGGCGTTTTACTATCAGCATCTATGCTGACGCGCGTTTTGCGCGCGCCGGCACATGGGGGGAACCGGATGAATTGGGAAATCAAGGATATGGGCAGGACGCATGGGATTGTGGACGCGCATGTGGACAGCGGCGCAGAGCTGCTGATTTGGGATTTTGTCCTGGGCAGTCCGTTCGATTTGTGCGCCGTTTTCCTGTGGGACGGCAAAATGACGCTGGAGGACTATCAGAAAAAGGGGGAACGGCCATACCTCTATCACCGCCGGTCGAAAACGTACCGTTCGACCGCCTATGACGGCGGCCCCCACGGCTATGCGCTGTATCCCGCGATGCTGGATCAGGAGGGGTGCGCGCTCTGCCTGGGGAGCCGGGGCTGCCATGTGGAGCCCGGCTGTGCGCCGCGCCGGGTGACTGTTCCCGTCATATGCCTGCGCAAGCGCTTTGTGTTTGGGCCGTACCCGGTCAAGGCGCTGGAGCTGGAGACAGGGGAGGAAAAGCTGTACTACCGGATTACCAGGGGCGGGAGCATGTTGGATCCCGTGTATGAGGTTGACACAGATAAGCGGTTTTGCATCTATTTGGAGCGGGGCGAGGACGTCCGCTTTTTTGAGGATCGGGGATGCACAAAAGGCTTGCGTTCGGCGTTTAGAAGGATATAGGAGCGGAGCGTATGGAATTGCTGGTATTAGGGGAGCGTCCGGCCGAGTATATAGGGACGGCGGCAGACTATTTAAACCAATGCGGGGTTTATTGCGGCGTGACGCGGACGGCGGCAGAGGCCTTTACAATCGAGATCGATGACTATTTGCAGCCTCCATTTCAAATTGACTGCGTCTGTGAAGAGCTGGATCCGCTCAACGTGATGGGAAGGGTGGGAAACCTGGCGGCTTTTCGGGATGTCCCCAATGTGGTCAATATTTCCAGTGTCAAATGGTTTCCTGAATTCCGGTATAATGTGGACGAGAACTGGTGGGGGATCGACCAGTGGGTGGGCTGGGACGTCTACTGGAAAAAAACCCGTTCGGCGTTCCCTGCCGCGAAGTTCGGCTGGGTATTTTCCGGCGCGGAAAAGATATTTATGTCCAGCCGGTTTTTCCAGGATGAGGAGAACGCCGCTGCGCTGCGCCTTTCGCTGCAGCCGCTGCGCGGCACGGATATACCGGAGCTGATGGAACGGTTTTTCACCGAAATCGGAGAGGAACGGTTTTTGCAGGGGATCCGCGGCAGCGATGATACGGCGGGGTTCCTGTTTTCGCCGGGCGCTGACGTCAATCTAAACCGGATCAGCGAGAAGACAAACATTTACTGGGCGCTCTACTCGTTTTTGCAGACCTCCGGGCCGAAGAGTCAAAAGGTTTATGAAAGCCTGTTCACAGCCGGCGCGGGGACGGCCCCTTGACGAACGGCCAGTGGGAGGGACGGGCGCTGCGGCGTATTTTTGGCATAAATTGGGGGATTTTTGGGAGGGGGAACTGCACAAAATATTGACCGAATCAGTCGCCTGCCGGGAACGCGGGGGGTTGACAACCAGCGTGTATTGTTATAAACTAACAGTAGTTAGCTAAATCTAACCAAGGAATGGGGCGGTTACGCTGCCGACACAAGTGCTGCAAGGGATACTGCTCCCGTTTATAGGTACGGTTTTGGGCGCTGCCTGTGTCTTTTTCATGGGGAGCGGGCTGCACGCGATGGTTCAGCGGGTGCTCACGGGGTTCGCGGCCGGGGTGATGACGGCGGCATCCGTCTGGAGCCTGCTGGTTCCCGCCATGGAGCAGGCGGCGGATATGGGCCGGTGGGCATTCCTCCCGGCGGTGGTTGGGTTCTGGCTGGGCGTGCTGTTCCTGCTGGCTTTGGACCGGATGGTGCCCCACCTGCACCAGGGCAGCAGCCGGCCGGAGGGCCCCCATACCCGGCTGAAGCGGACTACGATGCTGGTGCTGGCCGTTACGCTGCACAACATTCCGGAGGGGATGGCGGTGGGGGTGGTGCTGGCAGGCTGGATGGCGGGAAACAGCGGCATCACTGCCGCCGGGACCGTGGCCCTATCCATTGGCATTGCCCTCCAGAACTTCCCGGAGGGGGCGATCATCTCCATGCCCCTCCGGGGGGCTGGGGTGGGGAAGGGACGGGCGTTCCTATACGGGGTGCTGTCCGGCGCGGCAGAGCCGCTGGCGGCGGTGCTGACCATCTGGGCGGCGGGGTGGGTGCTCCCGGCGCTGCCCTATTTGCTCAGCTTCGCGGCGGGGGCTATGATTTACGTGGTGGTGGAGGAGCTGATCCCGGAGACGTCTGCCGGGGAGCACTCCAACCTGGGGACGCTGTTTTTCGCGGCGGGATTTACCATCATGCTGGCGCTGGATGTGGCGCTGGGGTGAAGGGCCTGCCCGAGGTCCGGACGGACGGAAAGGGGGCGGCGTGACAAATGTCACGCCGCCCCCTGCGGTTTTTGGGATTACCACCCCTGGGGGCATTTTTTATGCCCCCAGCACCTTTGCCGCGTTTTCCTCGGCAAACTGCTTGCTGTACAAGTCGTGGTAGTAACCCCGGGCCTTGAGCAGCGATTCGTGGGTGCCCTGCTCCACAATTTTGCCGTCCCGCACCACCAGGATCATATCCGCCTTGCGGATGGTGGACAGGCGGTGGGCGATAAGGAAGGAGGTGCGGTCCCGCAGCAGATGGTCAATGGCCTGCTGAATGAGCTGCTCCGTCTGGGTGTCGATGGAGGAGGTGGCCTCGTCCAGCACGAAGATGCGCGGGTCGGCCAGCACCGCCCGGGCAAAGGAGATGAGCTGTTTTTCCCCGGTGGACAGGCGGTCGCCTCCCTCTCCCACGCCGCTGTCCCAGCCATTGGGCAGCTTGGCCACCACGGTGTCCGCGGATACGGCCCGGGCCGCCGCCTCCACCTCGGCGTCAGTGGCGTCCAGACGGCCATAGCGGATGTTGTCCCGGACGGTGCCCGAAAACAGGTGGGGGCTTTGCAGCACATAGCCGATGTTGGAATGGAGCCACAGCTGGCTGCGCTCCCGGTAGTCCCGACCGTCGATCAGGATCTGCCCCTGGGTGGGCTCGAAGAACCGGCAGGCCAGGTTCACCAGGGTGGATTTACCCGCCCCCGTCTCGCCTACAATGGCGACGGTGGCCCCTGCGGGTATGCGCAGGGAGAAGTGCTCCAGCACGTTGTCCCCGCCGTCGGGGTAGCGGAAGGTCACATCCTTGAACTCAATCTCGCCCTCCAGGGGTTCCCAGTTCTCCCGTTTGGGATGGAAGGCGTCGCCGTATTTTTCGATGACCTCGGGGGTGTCGGTAATCTGGGGCTGTTCCTCCAGCAGGCCGGTGACCCGCTCAATGGACGCCTGGAGGGCGATGAACTCCGCCAAGTTGCCCGTCAGGTTCTGGACGGGCTCGAAAATGCCCATGGCGTAGGTGATGAAGGCGGACAGGGTGGCGATATCCAGCACCTGCTCCACCACCAGGAAGCCCCCCCGCAGCAGCACGATGGCCACCGCCATGGTGGAGAAAAACAGGGTGAGGGGGATATACACCGCGTTGAGCCGGGCCGCCCGTACGCCGGAGGCCCGCATGGTGCCGGTGAGGTCCCGGAAGGCGGCGATGCTCTGGTCCTCAATGACCAGGGTTTTGGAGGTCTTGGCCCCGGTGATGCCCTCGTTGAAGGCCCCGGTGATTTTGGAGTTGATCTTGCGCACCTTCCGGTTCCAGTGGAGGATGCGGGGCTGGAACCACCCGGTGAGGGCGGCCACCACCGGCACGATGACGATGACCACCAGGGCCAGCCGCCAGTCCAGCAGCAGCATGGCGATGAACGTCCCCGCCACGTAGAACAGCGCGTCGGCGATGTCCATCAGCCCCCAGGCTACGTTGCCTGCGATGCGGTTGGTGTCGTTCATCACCCGGGTGAGCAGGTAGCCCACCGGGGTGACGTTGTAAAAGGACAGGGACAGGGTCTGCAGGTGCTGGAACAGGTCACGGCGCAGGTCCCGGCCCATGTACATCTCAATGTGCATGGCCGCCCGGGTGCTGGTGACGCACAGCAGGCTCATGAGCAGGATCCCCACCGCGTAGCTGGCAATAAAGGGACCCAGCCCGTCCAGGGTGTTGCCGCCGATGAAGTGGCTGATGGCGTACTTCTGGAACAGGGGCAGGGACACGTCCACCACCGCGGACAGCCCGCAGAAGACGATCATGCCCACGGCGTATTTCTTGAACCGGGCCACCGTGGGCAGCAGCCGTTTCCAGATGTTCAGGTCAAAGGATTGGGTATATTCTTTTTCGTCAAAGGCGGCCATTACGCCTCCCCCCCTTCCTGGATGAGCGCGCGGTCGTCGCTGCTCATCTGGATGTCGTAGATTTCCTTGTAGATGCCCGGGCGGGCGATGAGCTCGGTGTGGGTGCCCATGTCCGCCACCCGCCCGCCGTCCAGCACCAGGATGCGGTCCGCCTGCATCAGGGTGGTCACCCGGTGGGAGATGAGCACCACCGTGGCGTCCGCCATGCGCTGCTTCAGGGCGGCGCGGATTTTGGCGTCCGTCTCCGCGTCCACCGCGGACAGGGAGTCGTCAAACACCATCACCGGCGCGTTTTGCAGCAGCATCCGGGCGATGGCCACCCGCTGCTTCTGCCCGCCGGACAGGGTGACCCCCCGCTCCCCCACCACCGTCTCATAGCCCTCGGCCAGCTCGGTGATGGCCTCGTCCACGCAGGCGATGTCCGCGCAGCGGTGCAGCTCGTCCTCGGAAGCGCCGGGCCGGGTGGCGGCGATGTTCTCCCGGATGGTCTGGGAGAACAGGAAGGGCTCCTGGAGCACCAGGCCGATCTGCCGGCGCAGGTCCTCCCGCTTCATGTCCCGGATGTCCACCCCGCCGATGGTGATGGAACCCTGGCCCTCCCCCAGGTCGTAGAGGCGGTCCAGCAGGTGCACCAGGGTGGACTTGCCCGACCCGGTGCCCCCCAAGATGGCGAAGGTGGACCCCCAGGGGATGGTGAAGGACACGTCCTTCAGCACCTCCTGGCCGTCGTAGCCGAAGGTGACGTGGTCGAACACGATGTCGCCCCCCAGGGCCGCCGCCTTGGCGTCGAGGGCGTCCTGCTCCTCGGAGGCCTGGAGGATGTAGCCCACCCGGTCCATGGACACCCCCGCCTTGCTCATGTCGGACAGCACCCGGCCCAGGGACCGCACCGGCCAGGCCAGGGCGCTGTTGTAGATGACGAACGCCTGGAAGTCCCCTAACGTGATGCTGCCGTTCACCACCGCCACCGTCCCGGCCACGATGACTGCCATGACCTGCAGGCAGGTGAGCAGCACACCGGAGGCCCAGTACACGCTGAGCAGCTTGCCCAGCTCCACCCACAGGGCGGAAAAGCGGTCGTTTTTCTGGCCGAAGCGGTCGATCTCAAACCGCTCCCGGCCAAAGGCCCGCACCACCCGCACGCCGGTAAGATTTTCCTGGGCGCAGGTGGTGAGGGCGCCCTCCGCCTCGTCGGCGGCCAGGAACCGGGAGGAGATTTTCCCGTAAAACACCCAGGAGGCCAACAGCGAGATGGGGATGAACGCGATGGACACCAGGGACAGCTGCCAGTTCATAGACAGCATGATGCCCACATACAGCACCACCACGAACGCGGTGCGCAGCACCTCCATGAGCTGGTTGCACACAAAGGTGCGGATCACCTCCACGTCGGAAGTACACCGCTGGATGATATCGCCGGTTGCGTGGGCGGTGTGCCAGTCGAAGCTCAGGCGCAGGATATGGCTGTACAAGTCATCCCGGATCTTTTTCACAAAACCCTCTGAGCCTTTGGCCAGGTTGATCCGCATCCCATAGATGCATATGCCCCGCACCAGCGCGGCCAGTACCACCGCCCCCGCCGCGGCCCACAGCGCCCGCAGAGGGGTGGCCCGCAGCCCCTCCAGAGGCAGCAGGCCCTGGATAAAGGCGGGCAGGTCCGGCGCTTTGTCGTCCAGCACCGAGTCCACCGTTACCCGGATCACCTGGGGGATCACCGCGTTGCAGATGGTGTTCAGGTATGCCAAAGTGATCGCCGCGACGAAAAAACCCCAGTTTCCGCGCAGATAGCGCAGGATGATGCCGGTTTTTTCTCTGCGCGGCAGCTTGATTTCCGTATCCATTGAGATATTCCTCCTTTCTCAAGGCAGCCGTCCGTGGGCCGCCGAAGACGCAAAAAAGCGTCCCCCATCACAGAGGGACGCCGCGCAAAGCCAAAAAACATAGGATGGGTGCCTAAATCCATCCCACAGGCGCGCAAAAGGCCCTCTGGTCCTGCCCTCTGTCAGTACCACATGCAAAAAACTTGCTCATAGAAATGTTCAGCATTTTGTGCGCCTCCTCTCATTTTGTGTCGTGCTTGACCAGTATATCCCTTCCGCCTCCAGTTGTCAACCCTCTTTTTGCTGGGTCTGCCCCTTTTTTCCGCTGGAAGCTCAAAAAAGAGGGGCGGACACCGGATTTCCGGCGTCCGCCCCCTGCGTTTCGTTTATTTCTTAGATGGAGCCGCCCAGCCTGCGCTGGAGCTGCTCCGGGTTGGCGGCGCAGTTCAGGGCCGTCTCCCGGGTAATTTTTCCAGCTTGGCACAGGGCCAGGATGGACTGGTCCATGGAGACCATGCCCTCCCCGCCGCCGGCGGCAATAGCGTTGTCGATCTGGTGGCTTTTACTGTCCCGGATCATGCTGCGGATGCCGCTGTTCACGTGCATCACCTCAAAGGCGGGCACTAGACTGCCGTCCACGCCGGGAATGAGCTGCTGGGACACCACTGTGTGGAGCACCATGCTCAGCTGGATGCGTACCTGGGCCTGCTGGTCGCTGGGGAAGGAGTCCACAATGCGGTCAATGGTGTTCACCGCCCCCTGGGTGTGGAGCGTAGCGATGAGCAGGTGGCCGGTCTCCGCGGCGGTCATGGCGGTGTGGATGGTTTCGTGGTCACGCATCTCCCCCAGGAGGATCACGTCGGGGGCTTGGCGCAGGCAGGCTCGCAGGGCGGATAAATAGTCCTCCGTGTCGATGGCGATCTCCCGCTGGCTAACGATGCTGTTCCGGTTCCGGTGGAGGTACTCGATGGGGTTCTCCATAGTGATGATGTGACACTCCCGGGTCTGGTTGATCCGGTCGATGATGCACGCCTGGGTGGTGGACTTGCCGCTGCCCGCCGTGCCGGTGACGAGGATCATGCCGTGCTTCACCTGGGCCAGCTTCATGACCTCCTCCGGGATGCCCAGCCCCTTCCAGTCCGGGATACCGAAAGCCACCACCCGGATCACCGCCGCCATGGAGCCGCGCTGCCGGTAGGTATTGGCGCGGAATCGGGCCAGGCCGGGCAGGGCAAAGGAAAAATCGTCGTCCCCGGCCTGCTTGAAGAAGTCCATGGAGCGCCCCGCCTTGGCGTACAGGTCGGTAATGAGCCGCTCGCTCTCCTCAGGCATAACCCGGTCCTCCCCGATGTGCACCAGCCGGTTCTCCAGCTTCTCGCACACCGGGCCGCCCGCGATGATGAACAGGTCGGATGCGCCGTCTTGCACCACCCGGCTCAAATAATCCAGCAATTCTGCCATGGTACGCTCCTCCTAAAAAATTTCGCCGTCCCAGATTTCCACGCCGCTCTCCTCCCAGCCGCCCACAGGGACGGCCTGCCAGCGCAGGATGGTATAGCTCCCGTCCCCGTCCATGCGGATCTCCACTTGGAGCTCCTGGGTGTCCGAGATTGGGCAGGCGTAATAATGGATTGTTTTGCTGCGGTCGGGGTAAGGGTAATCGCTGATGGACGTGCTTATCTGGAAGTCCTCCGGGATAGCCCCCGGTTCCGCCTCCCCAGTGCGCAGCCAGGCCAGCACTGCCTGGGCCTGGCAGTCGGCGGCGTAGTAGTCTGCCGCAGTTTGGGCGGACGCCTCGCTGAGCCGCTGGTTGGCCCGGACGGTGGACAGGCTGAGCAGGGCGAACACCGTCAGGCACAGCACCGCGAACACCACCAGCAGGGACGCGCCTCCCACCGGGGGCGGGGACACCTCGGTCTGTTTCCAGTTATCCATCCGCGCCCACCCCCTTCTGCCACGCAATGTCCAGGGCGAAGACCACCGCATTGCCCTCCACGGGCACCACTTCCACTCGGGCCCTGCCCAGGCCGTCCACCCCTGTGTCCACCGGGGACACCTCCAGGCGGTAGGCCGTCTCAGGCGCCTCCATGCCGCACCCCGGCTGGGACCGGATATAGTTCATATCGCCGTCGTAATAGGCGTGGTAGACGCCGTCCCGCTCGTAGACCTCGCCGTGGAGCTGGGTCAAGGCGGCCTCCACGTTACCGCCGTTGTGCCGGATGAGCTCCGCCGCGTTTTGGCATACCACCACTGCCCGGTCCCGGGCCGCGTTTTGCCGGGAGGCCGCGTCCGAGCGCACAAACGCCTGGACGCACAGCGCCGCCGCCAGGGCGAACACCACCAGCATCACCATCTGCTCCATGAGGAGCAGGGGGGCCTTACTTTTCATACCAAGCCCCCTCTCCGCTGCGCAGGGACAGCAGCACTTCCACCGCCTCCCCGTTCTCCGGGGTGATGGCAAGGCACAGCAGGCCGTCCCGTTCCTCAGCCTCCAGCGACTGGGCGGCCATAACGCGCTCTCCGTCCGCAGGCTCCAGCTCCGCCTCAGCCCGGCAAAATAGCTCCATCAGCCAGCCGTCATGTACGTAGATCCGGGTGACGTATCCCTCGCCCACGATGTTCTGACGGAAGCACAGCGCGTTGCCGCCGCCGAACTCCTCCACCGCCACGGCTCCGTCTTCCTCGGCCTGGCGCACCCGGGTGGTCAAATACTGGGCGCAGGTGCGGCTGTCTGACGCCAACTGGTCCCGCTCCGTGAGGCGCTGGTAACTGTCCGCCCCGGTGAGCAGCACAATCAGCAGGCACACCGCGAATACCCCGAATAGCAGCAGGGCCATCAGACCCTCCAAATGCTCGTTTTTTTTCTTCATGCCGCTCACCCCGCCTGCGGCTGCGCGGGCATCACCACGATGTCCGGCATCAGGTTCCCCGCCTGGGCGGCGTAATGGACGATATAATCCCCATCGTCGATCTGAAGGCCGTACCGGTCCTTCAGATAGTCAAGGTCGGGGGGATAGGCCCCCTCCGCGGCATAGCACGCCGCGCAGCTGCGGCGCACCGCCTGCTCCACTTGGCGCAGGCGCTCGGAGGACTGCCCGTCGTTGAGGCTGTCCACGGCGGTGGCAAAGCACACCAGGGCCGCCACTGCCAGCAGCGGCAGCAGCAGGCCCTTCAAAAATCCCATGACGCCCTTCATGCCGTCACCCGATGGCGCTCATGATGTGCATGAGCGGCAGCATCACCGACAGCAGGATCAGCCCCACCAGCACCGAGCACACCAGCACCAGGGCGGGCTCCACCCGGCCCACCAGGTCCTCCAAGGCGGCGTCGCTGTCCTCGGACAGATCCCGGGCGATCTTCTCCATAGCCGCGTCCGCCGAACCGCTGCGCTGGCCGATCTCCAGCAGGCGGCAGGCCCCCGCGGGCAGCAGCCCGCTCTCCCCCAGGGCGGCGGACAAGGTCACGTCCCCTTGGTCCAGCCGGGCACGGCAGTCCAGGCACCGGGCCTGGGCGGGGGGCACGTCCGCCATCAACGCGGCGGACAGCTCCAGCGCCTTTTCCAGCGGCAGGCCGCTGGCCAAGCCCATGGCGATGGCCTGGGCCAGCCGGGCGTTGTTCATCCGGCGGGAAATGCCCCTGTCCCCCCGGGCGCCCCGCCACAGGGAGAGCACCTTTGCCCGGAAGCTCTCCACCCCGGCGAACGCGCCAAAGCCCACCACCACCAGGGCCAGCAGCACCCACAGCACGGGCATGGCGGAATCCAGCCACCGCCCGATGGCCAGCAGCCCACCGGCCACGCCGGTGAGCCGACCGCCCAGGGAGGCGTACACGTCGTCAAAAATGGGCAGCACCCGCACCAACAGCACCCCGATCACCAGCAGCATCAGCACCAGCATCACCGCCGGGTACAAAAGGGCGCTGCGCACCTGCCGGTCCAAGCGGGCGCGCTGCTCATAGTATTGGGACAGGGCGGACAGCGCCTCCTCGGTGCGGCCCGTCTCCTCGCCCACCTCAATCAACCCGCACACATACGCGGGGACGCGCCCCCCCGTCCGAAGGCATTCGGACAGTGGGGCGCCCTCATCCGCCCGCTGGGCCATGCCGGCCAGCAGGTCCTGATATCCATCCTCGCCGCCCAGCATGGACAGGGCGTCCCCAACCCCTACGCCTGCGCGCAGGAGCAGGGACAGCTCCATCGTCAGCCCGGACAGTTCCCGGTTTGTCGCCGCTTTTCCCATCTTTGGCACCTACTTTAATACAGATACATGGCGTTGTAGTGGCTGCCGTCGGCTACATACGCCTGGATTTTCGCACTGTTCTTACCGGAGGAAATGAAGGTGGGGTCCATCCGCTGCCAGGACACGCCGTCAAAGTACACCGCGCCCTCCACCCAGCCGGTCTCCGCCGTCCATACGCTCACCCAGGCGTGGTACTCCTTGCCCGCGTAGCCAATCACCATTTTGCAGGGTACGCCCTGGCTGCGCAGCATTCCGGTCATCAGGGCCGCATAGTCAAAGCAGATGCCCTTTTTCGCCATCAGGACGTCGTCCAGCACGGGGATGAAGTCGGCCATTTTGCCGTTCTTGGCGCGGTTCGCTTTCTCATGGTCATAGGTGAGGTTGTTTACCACGTAGTCGTACACCTTGGCCACCTTCTCCAGGGGGTCGTCGATGCCCTGGGTGAGCTGGCCCGCCATATACAGCGTTTCATTGGCGTACTCATAGTTCACATACTGGTTGGGCCGCAGGAAGGGGGCGAATTCGTCCTTCAAGGTGACGGAGAAGTTCGCCGTGAGTGCGGTGGCGTACTTCGTGGTGTTCGGGGCCTGCTCGTACACCACGACCTTATAAGCCCCATTCCCATCGGAGAGGGGGAGGGTCGCCCATACGCCGGAGGTGAGGTCATAAGTGTATTTGGTCTCGTTCACCGCGTAGGACGGGCCGAATACCCGCACCTTCAACTGCCGTGTGGAGGAGCACTTCACCATCACATAGCCGTCCTGGGTGTTGGAGTAGTCCACCACCGCTTGGCCCTTCTTGGCGACCTGCGTGCCTGCGGCCACGGGGCTGAGTACCGTGGACAGGGCCGGGGCGGGCGCGGCGGACAGGGCCACCGCCTCGTCCTCAATATCTTCCAGGTCGGCCACAGCGACCGCGTCAATGTACATCTGATCCTGGTCGGGCTCCGGGGATACGGATTCCTGAGCCGCCTGCCCGGAACAGCCGCACAGCAGCAGCAGGGCCAGCACAGATGTCAAAATTCTACGAAGTTTCATGATTATCTCCTCATTTTCCGCTCAGATATCCCCATTTCCAAGGCTGTTCGCGGGGAGGGGCCGCACCGCGCGATTATGAAATATATGTTCGAAAATTCGAACATCCAAACCATTACACTTGCATTGTAACACACCGCGCCCCCGATTGCAAGGGGAAATTTTATTTTCTCCCCACCGTTTTC
This sequence comes from uncultured Oscillospiraceae bacterium, assembly GCA_910587205.1. Lineage (GTDB taxonomy): Bacteria > Bacillota > Clostridia > Oscillospirales > Oscillospiraceae > Enterenecus. The sequence continues at coordinate 17,808 of CAJULZ010000003.1, read as the reverse complement.
CAACCTCTCCTATTTTATCAGGTGTGCCGGGCCTTTGCTCCTGCCGATTCTCCGCGGGAGTTGACAGGGTTGGCCTGCCGTGATAGACTGAACCGGTGAGAATGACCGTGATTTAGCGAATCAGAATGGGAGGTAAGCCGATGAAACGAACCATCACCCTTGCCCTATCCGCGGCGCTGCTGCTGGCGCTGTGGGGCGGACACCTGCCCGCCGCGTCCGCCGCCTCCAACCCTGTGCCCGACGGCGTGCCGGTGGTCAAGTCCCTTCTGGCGGTGGGGTGGCAGGACTGCTACGCCATCCGCCCCGACGGCGCCCTCATCACCTGGGGCAGCCAGGAGTTCGGCGGGTTCTTGGAGGACGTGCCCTTTGAGAAGGCCAGGGAGCTGATGAAAAACGCGGCGGCGGTGTACACCGGAGGCCGGGGGTCCGTCCTGGCGGTGGACAGCGGCGGCGGGCTGTGGGCGTTCAACACCGCCCAGTTCAACGACACCGTCCTCGGCGTGGACTACCAGTGGGAGCGGGACGGGATGAAGCCGGTGAAGGTCATGGACGGCGTGGCTATGGCCGCCATGGACCAGTTCCACTCGGTGATCCTGAAGCGGGACGGCACCCTGTGGGTGAATGGCTGGGGCAGCTTCGGCGCGCCCTGGCTGCACAAGACCGGAAATTACCTGGTAAAAATCATGGACAACGTAATCTGGACGGACCTCCACTACGCCGTCACCGCCGACCATGAGCTGTGGGGCTGGCGGATGACCGGGACGGATGACCAGCCGCCCCGGAAGCTGGCCGATTTGGAGGAGGGCGTGGTCCAGGTATCCTGGGCCAACCTGGCTCTGACGGAGCAGGGCAATGTCTGCCACTGGGACGTGAACAGCGAGACCGGCGCGGTAGAGCGGTTGCAAACCAAATTCTCCATGGGCAATATCACCTGGCTGCGGGACAAGCTGGCCATCATGGAGGGCGGTGCGCTCTATTGCTATGACGAGGACTACATCCCTGGTCGTCCCGGTTGGGAGAACACCGAAAACAAGGGCGACTTTAAGTTCCTGACGGATAACGTGGCGTATGCCGCCCAGGGGGAACAGGATATTTTAGTCATCAAACGGGACGGCAGCCTGTGGAAGTTTTCCCCCAAGGAGGGGGGCGGCTGGCCGGGGGAAGAGCAGACCAAGCTGGGCGGCGGCTTTTACATCTCCGCCGGGACCAACACAGGGCTGGTCAACTTCAGCCCTGTCCAGAACTACCGAAGCGGCCAATTCTCCGACGTGAAGTCCGGCGACTGGTTTGCCGCCAACGTGAAGTCCGCTTTTGAGCTGGGCTTGATGAAGGGCAACCCAGACGGCACCTTTGCCCCCGGTAAGACCATCACTGTGGCGGAGGCGGTCACCATCGCCGCCCGGGTGCGGGATACCTATTATAATGAGAAAAACAGCTTCACCCTCAAGGCGGGGCAGGCGTGGTACCAGCCCTACGTGGATTACGCCAAGGGGCGGGACATGCTCACTGGGGAACTGACCTGGGATTACGCCAAGCCCGCCTCCCGGGCACACCTGGCCTGGCTGCTGTGGGCCGCGCTGGATCGTGAGCCCATGGATATCCTCAACCCTGAGCTGAAATTCTCCGATGTGGGCGATTTCGGACATGTGAACGCGGCCATCACCGGGATGGCCCGGGCGGGGGTGATGCAGGGTAAGGGCGGCGGTGTTTTTGACCCCGAGGGCGCGGTACTGCGCAGCGAGGCGGCGGCCATGCTCAGCCGCGCGGTCCGGCCTGACCTGCGGGTGAAGGTGGACAACACCCAGGGGAAGCCGGAGGCGGGCACAGCGGAGCCGCCCCTGGACGAGGCCAGCCTGTCCGCCGCCGTCCCGGACTTCCTGGACGGGGAACAGCAGCAGCTCTACCGCCGGGCCCACTGCGTCTACGGCCACCTGTTCGGCGGGGACACCGCCGACTCCTGCATCTGGGAGGTGGGCGACCCCTACCCCGACGGCTGGGGGGATGTGGAGTACAACGGCATAGGCTACACCAAGGCCACCGGGCGGTACGCCGATTGGGAGGACTTCGATGCGCTGGTGCACTCAGTGTTCACCGACCGCTGTTGGGACAGCCTGAACGCGATCCAGCGGGGGGAGATGTATGTGGATATCGGCGGCGCGACGCATTTCCTCCTGGCCTCCCGCGGCATGTACTACTACAACGACAACTTCCCCGACACCTTCCAGCTGATCTCCAAAACCGACGACGAGATCACCTTCACCCTCACCGGGCACTACAGCTCGCCCTGGCCCAATGAGGGCGAAAGTACCGCCGACCGGGACAAACGGCTTACCAGCGGCTGGGACTACACCATCGACTTCCCCATGAAGCTGGTGCGCACGGCGGAGGGCTGGCGGTTCGACCAGTTCCACAATGCCGCGGCGGATCAGGAGGGGCCGGAGTCGCCTCTCGCGAAAAGAGCGTAGCCGAATTAGGACAGGAACCCGGCGTCCGGGGTTGTCAGCCCCGGACGCCGGGTTTGCCGCCCCTCCGGCTGCGTTCCCCACGCCCCGGCAGACAGTTCCGCAGCCGATCTTGGCACCAAAGTTGCGTATTATCCAGACAGGAGGGGAGCGCAAGCTGCCCGAATTTGAAAGGAGAATCATAGTCATGAACAAGATCACTTCTGAGCTGCGGGTGCGTATGTCTGCCAAGGATGCCCACTACGGCGGGAACCTGGTGGATGGGGCCCATATGCTCCACCTGTTTGGCGACGTGGCCACCGAGATGCTCATCCGCTGCGATGGGGACGAGGGCCTGTTCTGCGCTTACGACAACGTGGAGTTCCTGGCCCCCGTCTACGCCGGGGATTATATCGAGGCCAAGGGCGAGATCGTGTCCGTGGGGAATACCTCCCGGAAGATGGTGTTTACGGCCTATAAGGTCATCACCGCCCGGCCGGAGATCAGCGCCTCCGCCGCCGATGTGCTGGATGAGCCGGTGCTGGTCTGCCGCGCCAGCGGTACCTGCGTGACGCCCGCGGCCTGCAAGCGGAAATAAACTGGGAAAGGGGGCCCGGCGGCGAAAGCCGGCGGCCCCCTTTTTTGTTGCCGTGCAGGGCATTTTGGGTTGGAATTTTTCGGCAGGCGCGCTATACTATAGTCAAGCAAGTTCAAAAGTACCAAATGATCCTTTTAAATCCAGCGGCGATTAGGCGCTGTTTGGAAATTGGAAATATGCCCGGCGGGGAGGGATTTTTTCGCCGGAGGAAGCCAGTTTGACGCAGGAATACTTTGTGTATTCCAAGGAAAATTGGCAAAGTATGGCGGGAAAAGAGCCTTTGTTTGGGCGTGCTGACAATTTTCAAACAAGTCCTAAGCGCCGCCGGAGGCCGCATTCGTGGCCTTGGCGTGCACTTCATAGGGAATAAAGCGTGCTTTTTCAGCTTTATTATAAAGGATAGGCTTTTCACCGGAAGGAGGGGGAACCATGAGCGATACCTTTGGCATCGGCCGGTCCGTCGAGCCTGCCTCAGCCCTGCCCCAGCAGGCATGGCGGGTGGACAACACCATGGAGCTTCGACCGGACGAGCTGCTGGTAGACGTAAAGGTGGTCAGCGTCAACTTGGTGAGCTTTAACGAGATCCGGGAGGAGGCGGGGGAGAATGACCGCCTGCTGTGCCACCGGGTGCTGGAGATTATCCAGGACCGGGGGAAGCTCCACAACCCGGTGACAAATACCGGCGGGATGTTTTATGGGACCGTGGCCCGGATGGGGCCGGAATATCCCAACCATTATAACCTGTCGGTGGGGGACGGGGTGGTGTCCCTCACCTCGCTGACCATCACCCCCCTTCGGCTGGACCGCATCCTGGCTGTGGACTACGACTGCGCCCAGCTCACGGTGGAGGGGCAGGCCATTCTGTTTGCCACCTCTCCGGTGGTGAAGCAGCCCACCGACATCCCCCTCCGGGTGGCCCTGGCCGCCATGGACGAGGCGGGGGTAGCCACCTGTACCAACCATACCGTAGAGCAGGGCCAGTCGGTGCTGGTGCTGGGCGCGGGGGGGCGCAGCGGCCTGCTCAGCGGCTACGGCGCCCGGGACAAGCTGGGGGATACGGGCCGCCTGGTGGGAGTGGTGCGCAACGCCGCCCACCGGGAGACCGTGGAGAACTACGGCCTGTACGACGAGGTGCTGGCCCTCAACGCCACCGACACCCAGCGGCTGTGCGCCGGGGCGGAGCCCGCGTTTGCCGGCCGGTTTGACGTGGTGGTCAACTGCATCAACTCCGTGAGCACCGAGGTGGCTGCCCTGGTGGCGGTAAAGCCCCGGGGGACCATCTATTTTGCCACCCTGGGGTGCGACTACAAATTCGCCGGGCTCACCGCCGAGGGCATTGGCAAGCAGGTGTCCATCATCCCCTACACCGGCTTCATGGACGGCCATGCGGAGTACACGCTGAACCTGCTGAGGCGCTATCCGCAGATGCAGGCCGCCATCCAGCAGGAGTTCGCGGGGGCGCAGTGGCACAGGCTGGACTACCAGCAGGAGGCGGAGCTGGAGGACCGCAACGACGTCAGCACCGCCACCGCCGGCGGCTATATTTTCCGCAGCAGCCAGTCCAAGGCCACGCTGCGCCAGGCGAAGAAGGTGGCCCGGTACACCTCCAACGTGATGATCACCGGGGAATCAGGCGTGGGCAAAGAGATTATTGCCCGGATCATCCATCAGAACAGCGACCGCAAGAGCTTCCCAATGATCAAAATCAACTGTGCCGCCATTCCGGAAAACCTGCTGGAATCGGAGCTGTTCGGCTATGAAAAGGGCTCCTTCACCGGCGCCAGCGCCAAAGGAAAGATGGGCCTGTGGGAGGCCGCCCAGGGGGGCACGCTGTTTCTGGACGAAGTGGGGGAGCTGCCCTTGTCCTTCCAGGCCAAGCTCCTCCGGGCCATCCAGGAGAAGGAGATTGTCCGGGTGGGCGGCATTGACCCCATCAAGGTGGACGTACGCATTGTGGCGGCCACCAACCGGAACCTGGCCGCCATGGTGGGGCAGGGCACCTTCCGGGAGGATCTCTACTACCGGCTCAACGTCTACCCCATCACTGTGCTGCCCCTGCGCCAGCGGCGGCAGGACATCGCCCCCCTGGCGGAGCACTTTGTGGAGCGGTATAACCGGGAATTCCAGCTGGACAAGGTGCTGAACAAGCAGACGCTGGAGTTTTTGGAAAATCAGCCCTTCCGGGGAAACATCAGAGAACTGCAAAACCTGATCCAGCGGTTGATGATTATCACCGATTACCAGGTCATCGAGGTCCGGGACGTGCTGGCCGCCCTGGCCTACGATAAGAAGGAGCCGGTAGAACAGGATTTGTCCGGGGCCCGGCCCCCGGAGTCTCCGGCAGAGCCGGAGACTGGCACACTCAAAGGCATCCTGGCCCGGCATGAGGAATCCATACTCCGCGTGTACAAGCAGAAGTGCGGTTCTACCCGGAAGATGGCTAAGCTGCTGGGCATCAGCCAGCCCTCGGTGGTGCGCAAACTGAAACAATACGGCATTGGGGCCGATTCCGAAGATAGATGATTCAAAAACAAATCACAACGATCCAACTGCGAATCGTCGATACAAAAATAGATCGGTTTTTACTGATGAGACGGCAGGATCACCGGGATTGGGCGGAAAGTTTTGAAAAATTTTTCCGCGCCTCCCCGGCTGGAAAAAAGGAATCGCGCGTGGGTATAGGCCGCCTTGGCCGTACCCCGCGCAATTTTTTTATTCCAAGGGCCTATTTTGGCACACCATATGCAAAAGAAGGAGATAAGGACCCGGAGCCGTGCAATGAAACCAAGGGAGGTTTTTCTTATGAGAGCGGATAAATACGGCAACCACCGCGTCATTTCGCCCAAGGGACTGCTGCCCCAGGCGGCGGAACAGATCAGCAACGACCCCCACATTTTTGACAACGAGATTTTGATCGATGTGATCGCTCTTCAGCCTACCGCCACCGCCTTCGGGCGCATCAAGCGGGAGTGCGGCGGGGACAAGGAGAAAATCGCCGCCGCCATCCTGGATATCGTCAATGACCGGGGCAAGTTCCAGGACCCGGTGAGCAAGTCCGGCGGCATCCTCATCGGCCGGGTGAAGGAGATTGGCGCGGACCTTGCCGCCTCCGCCAAGGTGAAGGTGGGGGACAAGATCGCCACACTGGTGTCCCTGTCCCTAACCCCGCTGAAGATCTATGAGATCACCGGCATCGACGTGGACACCGAGCAGGTCTACTGCAAGGCGGACGCGGTGCTGTTTGAAACGGGCATTTACACTAAGCTTCCCGAGGATCTGGGCGACCAGCTCAGCCTGGCCCTGATGGATGTGGCCGGGGCCCCGGCCCAGGTGTCGGTCAATGCCAAGGTGGGGGATACCGTGGTGGTCATGGGCGCGGGCAAGGCGGGCCTGCTGTGCCTGGCGGAAGCGAAAAAGCGTGTTTCCCCCACGGGCACGGTGGTGTGCATGGAGTACTCCGCTGAGCAGTGCGAGATCGTCAAATCCCTGGGTGTGGCCGACGTGGTCATCCAGGCCAACGGGCAGCAGCCCCTGGACGCCTACCAGCGCTACATGGAGGCCATGGGCGGGAAGCTGGCCGACTTTGCCGTGAGCACCGTGAGCGTGGCGGACACAGAGCTTGCCACCATCCTGGTAACTAAGGACGAGGGCATGATTTATTTCTTCAGCATGAGCACCGACTTCGTCAAGGCATCCCTGGGTGCGGAGGGCGTGGGCAAGCACGTGCCCATGCTCATCGGCAACGGCTATTATCCCGGCCATGCGGAAATCGCCTTTGACATCGTCCGCCGGGAGGACAAGCTGAGGGAGTACTTTATCCAGCGCTACTGCAAGTAACCGCCAAATCAGAGAAAGGGGAGATCTTTACGGAAAAACTCATCATCACCGCAGCCATCTGCGGCGCGGAGGTCACCAAGGAGCAGAACCCCGCGGTCCCGTATACCTTGGACGAGATGGTGCGGGAGGCCAAGAGCGCTTACGACGCCGGCGCCTCCATCATCCACGTCCACGTCCGCTGGGACGACGGCGCCCCCACCCAGGACCGGGAGCGGTTCCGCGTGGTGATGGACGCCATCCGGGCGGCCTGCCCCGGCGTGATCCAGATCCCGTCCACCGGCGGCGCCACCGGCATGACCCCGGAGGAGCGCCTCCAGCCTACCGAGCTGATGCCCGAAATGGCCACGCTGGACTGCGGTACCTGCAACTTCGGGGACGAGATTTTCGTCAACGATATGCCCACCATGCGGGCGTTCGGCAAGCGGATGCTGGAGAACCACATCAAGCCGGAGTATGAATGCTTCGAGATGGGGCACATTGACACTGTGCTGAGAATGGTCAAAAAGGGCCTGCTGCCCGGCGCGCCTATGCAGTTTAACTTTGTGCTGGGTGTCCCCGGCTGCACGCCGCCTTCCGCCGGCAACCTGGACTGGATGGTCAAGGCCATCCCGGCCGGCTCCACCTGGACCGCCACCGGCATCGGCAAATCCGCCTTTGACCTGGCCGCCATCGCCATCCCCATGGGCGGCAACGTCCGCGTGGGCTTTGAGGACAACCTGTACCTGGGCCGCGGCGTCCTGGCCAAGAGCAACGGCGAGCTGGTGAAAAAGGTGGCGGACATGGCCGCCCTGCTGGGCCGGCCGGTGGCCACCCCCGCCGAAGCCCGGGCCATCCTGGGCCTCAACCCCTGAGTCTGTTTTGCGGCAATGACGCCGTTTGGACAGAGGATACTTAACCGTACCGTATAAAACGAGAGGAGAACATGATGAAAATGAAAAAGTGGATCGCCCTCGCGCTGAGCGCCGCGATGTGCCTCACCCTGCTGGCTTCTTGCAGCCGCCCCAGCGACAATAACGGCCCCACGGGCAGCTCCCAGCCCCCTGCAGAAAACAGCCAGCCCACTCAGGATCAGGACGACAACACCACCTCCGGCGACCCCATTGTGATCAAGATCGGCCACACCGATTCCTCCACCCGTTCCACCCATGTGTGGAGTGAGTGGATCGGCCAGTACCTGGAGGAGAAGGCTCCCGGCCGCTTCAAGGTCGAGGTCTATCCCGACGGCCAGCTGGGCGACTCCCCCGATATGGTGGCCGGCGTGAAGCTGGGTACCCTCACCATGGAATTCGACCTGTCCTCCGTGGTCAGCTCCATCTCCGGCCCTGCCTCCAGCTGCGTGGACCTGCCCTTCCTGTACCCCACCTACGAGGACTGGGAGAAGGGCACCTTTGAGAACGGCGGCCTGGAGCTGTTCAACGAGACCCTGGCCGACGCCGGCTACTACTGCATCGGCATGTACTACAACGGTATGCGCCAGGTCATCAGCCGCACCGGTTGCTACCACAATAGTGACGACCTGAAGGGCCAGAAGATCCGCATTGCCCAGGACGAACTGAACATCGAGATGTGGAAGGATATGGGCGCCAACCCCACCCCCATGTCCTGGGGCGAGGTGATCACCTCCCTGTCCACCGGCACCGTGGAGGCCCTGGACCACTCCCTGGGTGTGTTCAACGACTTCTCCATCCATGAGATCGCCCCCTATGTCACCATTACCAACCACGCCAGCTCCCCGTTCCCCATCGTGTGCTCCCTGGACTGGATCAACTCCCTGTCCGCCGAGGACCGCGCCCTGATTGAAGAGGCCGTGACCCTGGCCTGCAAGCAGCAGCGTGACGAGGAGCGTGCCAATGAGATGAGCTACATTCAGCGCTTCAAGGACGAGGGCGCTACCGTCGAGGAGCTCACTGATGAAGAAGTTGCCGCGTTCAAGGAGTCCGTGCAGCCTCTGTACGATATGTGGCGTGAGCGCATCGGCGACGAGATGATGGACCGCTGGCTGGCCACCGTACCGCAATAATCTGCCGCCCCCAATCACCTCCGTTAGAAAACCCCTGGGCGGCGGGCCTCCCGGCCCGCCGCCCCAACCTGCGAGAAAAGGAGGAGGAGGGTGCGGTCCTCCGCACCCCAGGTTTCTATGAAAATGTTCAAACGCGTTATCGACGCGCTCAACCGGATCGAGGAGATCGTTCTTGTGGCTCTGTTTTCCGCCATGGTGCTGATCATCTTTGTTCAGGTTATCATGCGTAAGGCTAACCATTCCCTGTACTGGTCCGAGGAACTGGGCAAGTTCCTGTTCGTGTGGATCTCCTGGCTGGGCATCAGCATTGCCCAACGCAAGGGCGAGCACATCAAGATCACCATGCTCACCGACCGTCTGCCCTACCGGGCGGCCCAGGTGTGCAATATCGTGTCCGATATCATTGTCATCCTGATTTGCGCCGTTACGTTCTACTATGGCGTGTCCCTGGTGATCAGCCAGTGGACGTCCCCCTATGCCGGCATCAAGATCAGCACCTCCTGGGGGTACCTGGCCGTGGTGCTGGGCTGCGCCCTGATGATGCTGCGCTGTGTGGGCAGCATTGTGGAATCCATGGTGCGCCTGAAAAACGGCAAACCCGGCGTTGAGGAAGGGGGCATGGACGCATGAATACCGCACTCGTTGTCCTGCTGGTCATCCTGATCATCATGCTGATGGTGGGCGTGCCCGTGGGCTTCGCCATCGGCGGGGCCACCATGGTGGCGATGTTCTACTGCTCCGACCTGAACATGGTGGTTAACGCCCAGTATTGTTACTCGGGCATTTTCTCCTTCACGGTCATGGCCATCCCGTTCTTCATGCTGGCCGGTTCCGTGATTTCCACAGGCGGCATCGCCAAACGAATCGTGGAGTTTGCCTCCGCCCTGGTGGACTTCCTCACCGGCGCGGTGGGCTGCGTGGCCATGGTGGCGTGCATGTTCTTCGGCGCGCTGTCCGGCTCCGGCATGGCCACCACCGCCGCCATCGGCGGCATGATGATCCCCGAGATGAAGGAAAAGGGCTATGATCCCGCTTACGCCGCCACGCTGGTGTGCTTCGGCGGCACCGTAGGCCCCATTATCCCGCCCTCCCTGTCCTTCGTGCTGTATGGCGCCACCACCAAGACCTCCGTGCCTGATCTGTTCAAGGCGGGCATCCTGCCCGGCATCCTCATCGGCGTCACCTTCCTGGTGGTCAACGTATTAATCTGCATGCGCACCAAGACCGATGTCCCCGTCAAGGCGGAAAAGATGCCTCTGAAGCAGGTCCTCTGGACCCGGCTGAAGCGGGTGGGCAAGGCCACCAAGGATGGGTTCTGGGCCCTGCTGGCCCCGGTCATCATCCTGGGCGGCATCTACTCCGGCTTCTTCACCCCCACCGAGGCCGCCGCCGTGTCTGTGGTGTACTCGGTGATCGTCTCCGTGTTTGTGTACAAGGACATGGACTGGAAAGCCCTGTACCAGACCCTGGTGGGCGCGGCGGTGCTCAACGGCGCCACCTCCTTCCTGCTGGGCTATTCCACCGTGTTTTCCACCTTCATGACCTTCGAGCAGGTGCCCCAGGCCATTACCACCTTCCTCACCAACGTGTCCAGCAACCCCATGGTGGTGCTGCTGGTCATCAACGTGATCCTGCTGGTCATCGGCTGCTTCCTGGACACCGTGCCCGCCATCACCATCATGGCGCCCATGCTGCTGCCCACCATTGTGAGCCTGGGCGTCGACCCCATCCATTTCGCGGTGATCATGGCGGTAAACCTGGCCTTCGGCCTGTGCACCCCGCCCTATGGCTGCAACCTGTTCGTGGGCGCCGCCGTGGCAAAGATCAAAATGGAGGACATGTTCAAGTGGGTATTCCCATTCCTGCTTGTGGCAATTATCCTGCTGCTGATCCTGACCTATGTGCCCGTGATCTCCCTGGTGTTCGTGTAAGCGCGGGGCAAATCAAGAAGAACGGCGAGGGGGGCGCGCTGGGCGCGCCCCCCTTTTTGCGCGCCCCACAAAAAGCGTTGCCTTTTGTGGGAACCCCGGCGGATTAAACTGCTCGGGGCAAGTGAATAGCCTCTGCGTCAAGGTTTTGCCTGCGGTAAAACGCTTACACGCGCTGGCGCGCGCCCCATCTTCGGCGGGGCCCCGAAGGAGCGCAAAAAAATGCCGCCCACATGGGCGGCATTTTTGAAAACACGGCAGAGGCTCAGCGCTTGGAGAACTGAGGTGCGCGGCGGGCGGCCTTGAGGCCGTACTTCTTGCACCCTCTATAAAAAATCCCTGTAATTTCAACGACTTTACAGCTTTTGATTTTTAATGAACCTCAAAATGAACCTCATTATTTGGGATTGTTTGCAAATGCCTGGTTGACCTTTGAGATCAGATCCTTCGGTTGGTTGTAGGTCAGGTGTGTGTAGATGTCCAGCGTGATCTTGGCGTGTTCGTGGCCCGCCAGCACCTGCACCGTCTTAACGTCAACGCCGGCCAGAAGCAGGTTGGTGATGTAGGTGTGCCTGAGCTGATGGGGTGTCACCTCGAAGTCGATACTATACACCACGCTGTTGTTGTGGGCAGCACGCTCTCCGAGGACGGGATTCACGGTGTGCGCAATCTTCTGGCCGTTGATGTAGCGGTAGTAGGTTCGCTCCCTGACGGTGCGGGTTCGCACATACCCCCACACCCGGCGCCACTGTGTTTCCGAGAGGGCTCCCCCGTCCCGGTTGGCAATCACGAAGTCCGATGCCGAATTCTCCTTGACGGCCTTCAAGCATTCCACCAGTTGCGGCGGAATCGGGATCGTTCTCTTTGCCGCCTTCGTCTTCAGGTCGGTCAGGATGACCGGCCTGTTATGCTCTGTGTGCCAGGCCCGGCAAACGGTGATGTGTGGGGCGTCCCCCTCAAGGAAGACGCTGTCCCACTGGAGAGCCAGGGCCTCCTCCCGGCGCAGACCGGAGTAAAGGCAAAGCATGATGAAAGGGTACGGGGGCAGGCCGCGAACCGCATCCAGGAGGGTGGTGACCTGAGTATCGGTGAGCGCCGTCTTCTCCTTCGGGGTTTTTCCGCCCCTGGGGTTCAGGTTCTTACATGGCGATTCATCAATGATGCGGCTCTCCAGAGCCGAGCCGAAGATCATCTTGTAGAGCATCTGGACGCTGCGGTAAATGGAGGCGGACTGCTGGGCGGCTTTGTTGATGGCCATCTTCACATCGTCCGGAGTAACCTCGGCCATGTACTTGTCCCCCAGCGGCTCGATGACATAGATCTTGACCTTGGAGGTGTAGTCCACCAGGGTAGTTGTGCGGATGTGTGAGCCGTGCATGGTAAGCCACTTTTCAGCGTACTCCCTCACGGTGGGGTTCTCCCGATGGTAAACCTCCTCCGCGATCTCTTGCTGGGCGATAGCAACCTTCTCGGACAATTCCTCCGGGGTTTTTCCGTAGATGGCGATGTACTTCCCGTTTGGCCCCTTGATTCGCTTTCTGTACTCATTTCGACTGGCCATAAATTCATAGGTTGGCTTTTTCGGTCGAGCCATGTTGACACCTCCCTTCGTTTTTGCCAATAACAGAAAAAAGCGGGATTTTCTAAGATTTTTGCAGTTCGGCCCTCTTTTTCAACAGAAACGGACAGACTTTTGTACTATAATTCATTATGCGCAAATACATACCTTGACGCCAGGGTGGAAAGGATCAACTCATGTCGGATACAGAAACCAAAATCCTGGAGCTGATTCAGGGTTTGACCTTGGCACAGCAAATGGATGCACTTAACCACGCCCTTGCGATGCTTGCAGCCAAGCAAGAAACGCTTCCTGCTCTTTCGGCGACATCTGACGAACGCACTTCATAATCTGCCTTTCTGTCTCGCTCAACCCGTCCCCGATTTCGGGGGCGGGTTTTTTTGTTTCTGTAAGGGCATACAAGTCGATATCAAGCAGGCCTTTCTCATCCTTGGAAAGGAATGGCAGGTCAACCGTTCCAAGCAAATAATCAGCAGTTACATGAAAATAATCAGCCAATTTGTGCAATACAGGTGTACGTGGAATAGACCCTTTACTCCAACCTGTTACGGTTCCAGATGACTTTACGCCGCACGCAGCAGCAACAGCATTTGGAGATTTCCCGGCTTCATTGCAGAGCCCAATAAACCTAGACCAAAACATACAAAAACACGCCTCCGTAATTGTGCAAAACATAAAAACTAATAAAACTAATAGAAACTCGGTTGACTTTCTAATAAAACTAATATATACTTGCCATACTGACGCAGGCAACAAAAAACCAAGCCCCCAAAAATGCGGGCATTTCTTATGTTTGTTAGCTCTTACATAATAAATGGTTTTCTGTTCGGTGTCAATAGAAATATTAGTTTTCTTAGAAAACGACAATGAAAGGAGGACATCATGCCTATCTTTGAAATCAACAGATTTCGCAAGGCGCGGCTTTCTGCGAAGATGACTCAGGCCCAAGCTGCAAAGGAAATTGGTGTTGATCCCATCACCATTATTCAGTGGGAGAAAGGCTCCAATATTCCGACAAAGCGAAATCTGGAAAAGGCGGCAGGGGTTTACGGTTGTTCCGTAGCCGATTTATTAGGACCTGATGCCGCATCGGTCGCTTCGGGCTAAACGCAGACCAAAAAGGAGCAAGACAATGAACGAACTCGAAGTAAGGAAGGTGCCCTTCATGGGCACGGAACTCATGGCGGCCCGTGATAATGACGGGCAGATTTGGGCGGGTGTCCGCTGGATGTGCGATGGCATCGGTTTTAGCGAGGGCCAGCGGAAGCGGCAGATTGCCAACATCCAAGAGGATACTGTTCTTTCCAAAGGGGGATCAAATTTGATCCTCCCTACCAAGGGAGGTACTCAGCGGACGCTCTGTCTCAAACTGGACTACGTTCCCCTCTGGCTGGCGAAAATCGCCATCACGCCCAGGATGGAGTGTGAGACCCCGGAACTGGCTGCGAGGCTGGAGCAGTACCAACTCAAGGCCAAAGATGTGCTGGCGGCGGCTTTCCTCCCTCAGAGTAAACAGCGGTCCACCATCCCTGCCCCTGTGGAGCAGCGGGCGATCACCACCGATGACTATATCATAGCTGCTCGATTGACCGCTGACTGCCGTAACGAACGTCTCCCCTATGTGCTGGGCTTTCTGGAAAAAGGCGGTTTTGAGATTCCCAAGGTCAAAGAACTTCGTCGGGACAAGCCTTCTTTTAAGCTGAGCGTTGAAAGGACCTTTATCAACCTGGATGATTACCTGTAAACAAAAAGAAGCCCTGCCAAGTGCAGCGAACACCTGACAGGGCAAGCGACCCCTCAAAACCACGAAAAAGGCCGCAATCGGATTATATCACATCCTTCTGCTGGCTGACAAGGAGGAAATCTTATGACACTTATGACCCGGAAAGAGGCTGCGGCCCGATTGGGCATATCTGTTGACCTGTTGGATCAGGAGCGCAGCACTGGCCGACTGGCCTACATACAACGGAAACCCGGAAGCAAAGTCTGGATCACCGAGGAGGCCATCGCTGAGTACCTGGCGCGAGCCACCCACCAGGCCCGCCCGGAGATGAAAGCCGTCAAACGGCGGCGGTGGGCCTGACCACAGAAAGGAGTTTTACATATGAAACCGAAAAGGAGCCTTGCATCGGTGCTGCTTGAACTGGCCGCCGTGCTCCTGGTGACAGCCCTCGCCTTTGCGTGGGGCAGGCAGGTCGCCCAGGCCGAGCGGGGCTACAACGCTATCGGTGGAGAGCACCTTCTCTTGCTCCTCCCCGCCATGTACTACGCCGGCAAGCGGACGATCCAGGACTGGATTGCCGACCTCCGGGAGCTGAAGAAAGGACGGTACTAAGGAATGGACACAAACGTTAGAGGCGGCACCCTCCTGATCAGGACTGCCGGCGACCAGTCTATGGACATCATCTTCAACTGGACTGCCCTGACCAACCAGATCTGCCAGACCATCGGGGCCCCGCCGATTGCCCTCGCTGCCATGCTGCCGGGGCTGATCAGTGACTACCAGCGCAACGCCCTCAAGTACGAGATCAAGATGGGAGGGAGCGCACATGGCTAAAGCAACGGATGCCATCACGATGGACGAGCTTATCACCGGCCTGGGCGACCTCCGGGCCACCACCGAGGGTGAGGGGCAGGATATCTGCCAAGCGGCGGTCAATATTCTGTTTGCCCTCAAGGAGGAGGAGGCGAAGACCGCAGCGGACGCCCTGGACATCCTCCATGACTATCGGCTCCAGGGCAAGCAGTACGCAGCCCTCCAGAAAAAGCACCTGACCGCCGGCAAGCCCTTCTTGAAGGACGGCGTGTGGCACTGCCCGGACTGTAACGGACGGTGTAGGCCCAACAATTCCTTTTGCCATCGCTGCGGAAAGAAACTGGGCTGGAGGTGATTGCCCTTGGCAAACAATATGGGCGCGGACTGGACTCGGACGTGCCAAGGTTGCCGCCATGTGGTTGAGGCGCTATGGCCGGTGAAGGGCTCCTATCACGAGACGGTCACGGCCTACCGATGCTTTGCACCTGGGTCGCACCAGGGCTACCACATCGAAACAAATCGTCTCCTACCGTATATCCCGGCGTGGTGCCCGGAACGAAAGAAAACCGCCCCCGATGGTGCGAACATCGAGGACGGCGGGCCGGAAGGCCAACAATCAAGTACACCCTCAGTATAGAGGGTCAAGGAAGGAATGTCAAGCCATGAACGAATGGTATGAGCGAGCCAAGAGCAAGCTGGAGGCCGAGAAGGGTTCCGGCAGCTACGACAGGTATGCCAGCGCCATGAAGGGTGCCGTGTGCGAGGCCCTGGACGGGTTCTGCCGCCAGGATGCGGAGTTTGCCCAGGCGGTGGTCCAGGGCGGCACCTTTGCCGACTGCATGAAGGCGGTGGCCAAGGGCTGCGGGAGCGCGATCTCCGACCTGGAGGCGTTCCGCCGGGCGGTGAGGTTCTACTTCCCCGGCGCCGATGTGAAGTTCCATATGACGGTCAACCTCTGCGCCGATGTGGAGGCCGAGGCTGAGGCTGCGGCCGCGGCGCCGGTGGCCAGCACCGGCCCGAAGATCCTCGACCTTGAGGACTTCCTGTAAGGGGGTGTGAGAGGTGACGAGCCAAGAAAAAGCCGAGCAGTTCGCCGGCAAGGCACCGCCTTTGAACCAAGCGGAGCGGGATGCAATCAACGCCCTGTTCCCAGCGTACATATTCCGCCGATCCTGCACCAATGAAATCTGGACTACCTGCTGCCGCAAGCACATGGTGGTGACGGATGAGGACATGATGGTGACCACCCCGGAGCGGAACTTCCCGGCGGTCATGTGGGGTCCCCACCAGCGGGAGCAGAGGAACCGCTGGGATGATGCGCCGAAGCCGACCACGCAGTGTCCCCTCTGTGGGAGGATGGTCATTGTGAAGGAACTGCGTTACACCGGAGGCCGGGACAACCTAAGTCGGTACCGGCGGGCGGTTGTCCTCAGATGGTACCGGGGGGCGTTATGGGCCAGAGCCTATGACTGCGGTAAGCACTATACGGCAGGCTATGACTTGGCAGGAGATCCCACATATAAGCTGGTAGGAGTGTATCGTTTCCGACCGGGATTGGCTGAGGCGACCACTCGCAGCTGGTACGGGGACAGCCCTTTCGGGCACATCGAAAAGCAGGATGGGCCCCTTACCAAGGGGCGCTGGAACATACACGCTCCATTCTCCGCAAATGCGGACTATGGCATCGGCTATGATGTAATTGGGCTGGATGAGATCCAAGAGAGCCCCTTCCGCTACTGCTGTGCGGCAGATTTCAGACTGAGTGGCAGCCGGCTCCTGGAGTTCCTAACTGCTTGTTGTTTTTACCCCCGGCAGATTGAGATGTTGATGAAAGCCGGAATGAGGGATGTCGTCACAGATTTGGTGCACCGGGGAGTAAAGCACGCTACGGTTATCGATTGGGACGACCCCAAGAAGGCATTCAAGCTGAACCGGCAGGACATGAAGACGTTCCTCGGCACCAGCCGGGACATTCGGATTCTGGAACTTCACAAGCGACTGAAGGATCGCGTTCCGCTGATGCAGTGTGCGGAGTGGATATCCAGGGGCGTTGATATTCAGAAGACCGCCAGTGCAGCAAAGAAGTGGAATATCCCCATGGAAAAGCTGATCCGGTATCTGGACGGCTATGTGGGATGCGCTCAGTATGGAGGAATGCAGAGCATTGGTTCGGCCCTGCGTTTTTGGGAGGACTACCTGACCGCCGCCGAGGCCACGGGCTACCTTCTCCATCGGGAAAACGTCCTGCTCCCCCGGAACCTGGGGACGGCTCACGATGAGGCCACGAAAAAGCACCAGGCGAAGCTGGAGCGGGAGCGGGCAGCCCAGCAGCGCGAATGGGAACGTCAGCGGAAAGCGGCGCAGGCCGAACACGACCGCCAGGTGCGTCTGGCTGAAGAAAAGTATGAGGAGCGCCGCAAGAAGCTGGAGAAGAAGTACGGCTTCACCATGGACGGCTATGTGATCCGGGCGCCCCTCGGTAAGGATGAAATTCTGGCCGAGGCCCGCAAGCTCCAGCACTGCGTGGGCGGCTACGCTGACCGGCACATCCTGGGGCAGACAACTATCCTTTTCATGCGGAAGGTCAAAAAACCGGACGAGCCGTGGCTGACCATTGAAATGAACGGGAACAAGCTGGTGCAGATCCACGGATTCAAAAACGAGGGTTTGCATACGACCAAAGGCCGCTTTGCCCCCGATCCACGGGAGGTCTACCGGGAGTTCCTGGATACCTGGCTTGACTGGATGGAAAAGGGCAGTAGGCGCGACAAGGAGGGTAATCCCAAATTGCCCAAGAAGAAAGGAGCAGCAGCATGAGCGAAATGGAAGTAACTGAGGGCCAGCTCCTCAGTCAGGACTTTGGGGTGGG
>CAJULZ010000002.1 GCA_910587205.1 uncultured Oscillospiraceae bacterium | reverse complement strand
TTCCTGCGTCAAACCGGTTTCGTCCGGCGAACCCCCCAGCTGGGCATATTTCCCACTTTTAAACAACGCCTAATAGCGCTACATAAAAATTGCAATTGTCGATTTTCTCATATATAATTATTTTAACGCTTGTAACCACATTTTGCTGTGGTAGGATCACACGAGTAAAGCCTATTCCGCCAAAAAAATAAGTCTATACAGGAGGCTGGACATGATACAGGAATATTTATCCACGCTGCCGGATTGTCTGGATGATCTGATTCTGCCCGCGGCAGGCGCCCGTACGGTATGGGACGGTCTGCCGGAGGGGACGCGGACGGCGCTGATCCGCCGGGGGGAGGAGTACCTGGGCTGGCATTGGCCGGTGATGACCTGTGGCGACTACCTGACCTTTTCCCGCACCGGGAACCGCTCCCGCTATGAGAGCAAGTGCCACCCCCGTCAGCAGGCGCTGTGCGCCCTGGCCCTGGCAGAGTGCGCCGAACACAGGGGCCGGTTCCTGGACGACCTCATCGATGGAATTTGGTTCGTGTGCGAAGAGAGCGGCTGGCAGCTCCCCGCCCACAACAACTACATCCGGGACACTGCCCCTCTGCCCCTGCCGGACGTGGAGCGTCCCGTGCCTGACCTGTTCGCTTGTGAGACGGCGGCCAACCTGTCCCTCATCCGGACACTGCTGGGTCCCGAGCTGGAAGGGGCGGCCCCAGGGTTGTGCCAGCGCATACGCCGTGAGGTGGACACGAGGGTGGTCTCCCCCTACCTCCATAGCCATTTCTGGTGGATGGGCAATGGGGACGAACCCATGAACAACTGGACCTCCTGGTGCACCCAGAACGTGCTATTGTCGGTGTTCCTCTCCGCGTATGGTCAGGACGTAAAGCGCCGGGTAGTGGAGCAGGCCGCCTACAGCCTGGACTGCTTCCTCAACGGCTACGGCCCGGACGGCTGCTGTGAAGAGGGCGCGGAATACTACCACCACGCAGGGCTGACCTTATGGGGCGCGCTGGAGGTACTGGACCGGGTGTCCAATGGCCATTTCACCCCTTTGTTTCGGGAGGAAAAGCTTCGGAACATCGCCGAATACATCGTCAATGTCCATGTGGATGGAGACTGGTATCTCAACTACGCCGACTGCCTGCCCAAGGCAGGGCTGCGGGGGGCGGGAGAATACCTCTTCGGCCGCCGCACCGGCTCTCCCCGCCTGTGCGCCCTGGCCGCCGCAGACGTGTCCCGCCGGGGAACCCGAGATCTGCCGGACAGCAAAAGTCTTTTGGAGCGCCTGCTGGACGCTTTATGTGCCGAGAAACTGACGGGGCTCATCCCTCCTGTATTCCCGGAGCCGGAGGTGTTCTACCCCAGCACCGGGCTGTGGATTGTCCGGGATAGGACGTGGTGTGTCTCCCTGCGGGCAGGGCACAACGGCGTCAGCCACGGCCACTGCGACGCGGGGAGCCTTATTGTCTATTGCAAGGGACGGCCGCTGTTGATTGACGTAGGGGTGGAAACTTACAACGCCAAAACCTTTTCGCCGGAGCGGTATTCCATCTGGACCATGCGCTCCGACTGGCACAACCTGCCCACCATCGGCGGGCGGGTTCAGGGCTACGGAAAAGAATCCGCCCCCGCCCGGGCGAAGCTTCTCCAGGGCGGGGACGCATCTGAAATTGAATTGGACTTGGCCCCGGCCTATCCGGGGGGCGGATTCTCCTATGTCCGGCGAGTGACGCTGGAATGGGACAGGAGGCTGACGGTGACAGACCGCTACCAGGGCAACGAAACCGCTGTGCTGTCGCTGCTGTTCGCCTATCAACCCGTTTGGCGCAGCGGCGCGCTGGAGACCCCGGCAGGCTCCATCCGCCTGGCCGGGGCGGGTGAACCAACTATCGAGGCCATTCCCATCCCAGATCCTCATCTGAGGAAAAGCTGGCCGGATACCTTGTACCGGACGCTGGTTCCGGTGGAGGGAACGCTGACCATGGAGTTTCTGCCCTAATGCCGGAAGATATGGCTATGCGGAAGCTTTGTCTTTTTGCGGTCAGAGCTCTCGCCCGTACAATCTGAGGGCTTCCTTTTTATTGTTGGCGGTTTCGTCCGTACACTTCAATCTGCGTCAATGCAGGGAAGGGGGATGGGTCGTCTGCCCGAATCAACTCTGCCAGCTTTAGCCATGCAACTGTTCGGCGCCGGATTGGAAAAACATGGGGCGTGGCGGTCATTGGCCAGCACCCCGTCGATCACGTTTCGCGCGGCAAACAGTGGTGCGGCAGGGCCCTGCGTGGCCGCGTTTGCGTGGACATGGGGATAGCAGCCCACCATATCCCTTTGATCCATGACGTTTTTCGCCAGATTTCGGTAATTCTTAGTTTCCTCCGCCCTGGCCCGGCGCAGGGTGATATAATGCCTCTCTCCGATAAAGCAGCCGGGGCCATAAGAGATTCGGTCAGCCTGGATGGGATTGTCCGGCTCAAAGGGGATGGCGTATTCCACGCTCTGACAGGTGAGGTATACAAATGCCTCATCCATGGCCCCGTCCACCCGGATGACATAGAACGCCGGAGCTTCGTCCACGGTGAAGACGAGCTTGTCCCCCGGCTGATATGCAGCTTGATGCACCATCACCAGGTCGTCCGGGCCGGAAGCCTGGCACATGGTATCACCTTGGGGGTTTAGCGCAGCAATTTTCACAGGATTTCGTCCTTTCCATTCAAGCTTTAGTGCGCAAACGCCTTGATACCCGTGTGGCATCAAGGCGTTTGCCGAGATCTTGCCTTACTTACAGCAGCCCCTTTACATAGTCCGCGATGGCCTGGTCCTTGCAGGCGGCAAAGAACAGCCCCTGGAACTGCCCTCCGGCGACAGCGCCGCGCACCAGCTCCTGGTCGATGTCCTTCAGGCTGTCAACCAGGGGGCGCAGGGTTTTTGCGCGCACCTCGTCCAAAATACGCTTGTTTCGCATCTCCGGTTCGCGCCGCTCAGGGGGATACCCCTGGCCATGACCGAACCCGAACAGCTTTTCAAAAATATATTCCAAATTCAGCTCGCCGCCCCAACCAAAACCCTTGGCGAACGGGATCGCTACAGCGTTGCCATCGTTGACGTGGGCAAAGGTGTAGGCGTCCACCGGGTCCTCTACATGGCCGCAGATGACGCCGGGAAAGCTGTTCATGGCCAGCATCGCCCCCTCGCCGGTGCCGCAGCCGGTGACCACAAAGTCCGCCGCGCCGCTGTTCAGCAGCAGCGCCCCCAGGATGCCGCACTGGACATAGGTGAGCTGGGCCGCGTCGTCCGCGGCGTACATGCCGTAGTTGTCCACAGCATAGCCCATAGGTTCCACAACTTTTTTCAACGCGGCCAGGACGACGTCGTTCTTAGCCGCCTGGCTGTTTTCATTGATCAACGCGATTCTCATTGTTTTCCTCCTCATAATTGCTTGCTGATGCAGGCCGTGCCCCCGCCTCCATCACCATTCAAATAAATCCATCCCCTTCAGGCGCAGGACAGCCTCAGTGAGGAAGTAATCGGCATAGATAATAGGCAGCTCGGTGTTGGTGCCGTCTGGGTCGTGGTAGAAGTAAGTCCCCCCGGTAAGAATGGAGTCCCGCTCCGGTTCCCAGTTGGCAAACTTGGCTTCACAGGCCCGTAGGATGCGGTAAGCCGCCTCAGTGTAAAACCTGGCCTCGTTTTCCTCCACATGACTGGCAATCTCCAGCAGGCCGCAAGCGGTGATCACGGCGGCGGTGGAGTCGTATTTCACCGGCTGGGCGGGCTGACGGTAATCCACCAGGGGCAGCCAGTCGCACACGGCCATGTTGGCAATACAGTAGTGGGCGCACTGCTTGGCGGTGTCCAGGAATGCCGCGTCCCCGGTATGGCGGTAGCTCAGGGCGAAGCCGTACACTGCCCAGGACTGGCCCCGGCTCCAAGAGGAGCCCTGTTTGTAGCCCTGGCCGCCCGGGCTGTTCCGGTACTCGCCGGTGTCCGGGTCAAAGGCCGCGATGTGGTTGCAGCTCCCGTCGGGACGGACAATGTACCGCTGGGCGGTTTTGGCGTGGCTGACGGCAATTTTGTAAAAGCGGGGGTCGTCCAGCTCTTTGGAGGCCCAATACAGCAGAGGCAGGTTCATCATGCAGTCGATGATCATCCAGCCCCGGATGTCGCCGCCCCCCATCTTTTTGCCCTGTTCGCTGTCCCGCGGGCCCACCCAAGCCCGGATGAACCTCCCGTCCAAATTGTACCGGGAGGCCAGCTCCGCCGCGGCCAGCAACCCCGTCTCCTCGCCTGCCCATCCCCAGTCACCCGGTAATTGGCTACGGAGGACTGGAGGAACATAAATCCCAGATCGTGGCCCAGGGACTCCGGATCCTCCAGCACCACCTCCAGCCGTTTTTCCACCCCCACCGCAGCGGCTTTATAGCTCTCGTTGCCAGTAGTATGGTACATCTGCCACAGCATCCCCGGCCAGAAGCCGTTGGTCCAGTGGGTCATGGTGATGCCGCCATCCGGGGTTTTCCTGTAGGGCGTCTCGGTGATGTCTCGGTACATCCCGTCCTCGCCGGTGGTATAGGGAATATTAATCCCCACCCGGTCGCACTGCGCCTTCATTTTTATCAACAGCTTTTCATACACGCCGTTCAGCCATTCTTGGTTGGAAGCGGCCGCTGTTCTTTCTCCCATCATCATGTGCTCCTTTCCCTTAACAATACCGGCTGGTTTAGCCGCGCTCAGTGTTCTGGAACCGCCCCCATCACCAAAGTAGCGAATCGGTGCACTCCCGGCGGCAGGGACAGCCGGAGGGTGGGGATGCAGGTGAGGGGGTGGAGCAGGTTGGTGTTAGGCCACGCCTGCACCAGTGCCGGTTCCCCCTCGCCGGACAGGCAGCGGATGGCACTGATCCCCCAGGGGAAGCGGGCAGTTACGCCATGAGGTTCCCACTCCACCATATCCGGACTGTACGGCGTCCCGTCCCCGTTTTCGACCGGGAGGGCAAAACCGCCGTCCGCCGCATCGATGGATCGATCCGTCACGATCACATATTCCCGCCGGTGGGAAGGGAAGTCCGGGATCACCGTCACCTCCACCGTCACCCCCGGCAAAGGAGAAAATTTCCGCCAATAGCGATCCCGCTCCAGCCGGAAGTTCTCAAACCCCCGCTGAACCCGCCAGCAGTTTTTCCCCGTCTCGGATACCGCCAGGCAGCAGTCGAAAGCCCCCTGTTCCAAGGAGTCCCCCCTCGGTACGGAGAACCCGAACCGACTGGAGTACACCAGCTTTTCGTACTTGGCGGCGCAGTTGCCCAGCTCGTTGACGCAATGCTGCCCGGCAGGGAAGATCTGCACCTGGGTGCGACCCCGGGCGGCCAGCATCCGGGCGGGCGGGATGGCGTGGAGCGGTTCCAGCTGGGGTACGGCCTCCGCCGCCGTCCAGAAGGGGTGGTTCTCCGGCAGGGCCAGACACAGAAACGCCTTCAACGCCCAGTAGGGGGAGCCGGGGGCGTTGTACTGCTCGCTCATGAACAAGCTGGGGTAACCGTAGCCCACGCTCAGAAGCCCGCCGGAGTCGAGGATCGGCTGGGCCAGCCAGTCCCGGAGATTGCCCAGCACCCGGGACTTCATCACACCCCAGGGCACCGCCTCCACCCCCGCCAGGGCCAGGGCAGAGAAAAACGCCCCCTGGGCAAAGCGATAGGTCTGGCTCCGGCCGAAGGGCGCCGCCCGCCCGCCGTCCTCGAACCAATAGAGAAAGTCCGGGGCGAACCGCGCCGCCCGCTCCTTGAAAATACGGGCGCGCTCCGGATCATCCCGCCCCATGGCCCAGGCGTAGATCAAGCCGTAGTAGTGCATTCCAAAGGGGATATAGTAGTCCATCTGGGTGGGCTCGCCGTCGCAGTACCAGCCCTCCCCCAGATACCAGCCATCCAGCTTTTTCAAATCCTCCGTCAGCTGTTTTTCGTTCCAGTCCCAGCCCAGCCTCCGGAAGGCGGCCTGGACCAACACCCGGAAGAACAGCCAGTTGTTTTGGGGCAGCCTCAGCCCGTCCGCCCCCGCCAGCCAGGCGTGGAGGTTTTCCGCCTCCCGGTGGGTGAAGCTCATCCGCGCCCCGCACAGCATCAGGGTGGTGGCGATGGCCGCCATCTCCACTACCTTCTGGTCACAGTCGAAGGGCCTGCCCCAATAAGCCGGGTGTTCCGGGTCGACGCCGTTTACCAACCCCGACCGGAACAGGGGGAGCCACTCCTCCCCGCCTCCGGCGGCCCACAGTGGACCCAGCCCCCACAGCATCCGGGAAAAGGCCTCCATTCGGGCGGAGGCCTCTCCGTAGTGGGCGGCGTATGTTCCCAGCTTCAGGCCGGCGTTCCCAGCGGTAAAGCGGCCCTTTACAGGCTCCATCAGCTGCAAAAGGGCCTGTTCCACGTCCCGCCGGGTACGCAGGGGATTTTGGTGGATGGGCAGATCAAAGCGCGCCATGTCGTTCATCCCTTTAGGCCGCTGGTGGCGATGCCTTGCACAAACTTCTTCTGGAACATGAGGAACACGATCACCACCGGGATCAGGGACACCACACTGGCGGCCATGATCAGGCCGTACTCGGTGGAGTACTGGCCCATAAACATCCGGATGCCCAACTGCACCGTTTTCAGCTCGGTGCTGTTCAAGTAAATCATGGGACCCATGAAGTCGTTCCAGTTGGTGACAAAGGTGAAAATTACCAGGGTGGCGATGGACGGCCCCATCTGTGGCAGGGCAATTTTGCGGTAGATGCCGTACTCGCTCAAGCCGTCGATGCGGGCGGCCTCCAGCAGCTCATTGGGTATGCCCATGCAAAACTGCCGCAGCAGGAACACGCCGAAGGCATCGAAGGAATGGAGGAGGATTAATACCGCATGGGTGTCCACCAGATGAACCGCGTTCATCATGGTGTACTGGGGCAGCATATACACCTGCCAGGGCACGGCAATGGTAGCCACATAGATGAGAAAGAGCACATTGCGGCCCCGGAACTGACACTTGGCGAAGCCGTAGGCGGCGAAGGAGCAGGTGAAAACCTGAATGACGGTGGTGATTACCGTAACCTTGAAGGTATTGAAAGTAAAACGGAGCATGGGCACCTGCTCCCAGATGCGCTGGTAATTGCTCCAGGCAGGGTCGCTGGGAATCCACTCGATGGGGATCCGAAACACGTCCTTGTCCAGCTTTAGCGACGCGCTGAGCATCCAGATCAGGGGCAGCAGCGTGACGACGCAGATGAGGATAAGGACTGCGTACAGGATGGCCTTTTTCCAGGCGGGCGTCTTATTCGGCATTCTTTTCCCTCCTCTCTCAATTATTTGAGAACTTCTTCTCCAGCCGGAACTGGAACAGGGTGATAACCGCCACGATGGCGAACAGAACCATGGCCGCCGCGCTGGCCCGGCCGTAGTCCCAGGAGATAAAGGACTGGTTGTAGATGTACTGGGACAACAGGGTGGTGGCAGTTCCCGGCCCCCCCTCCGTCAGGGCGTAAATCAGGTCAAAGGACTTGAAGCAGTTGATAGTCAGCATCATCACCACAAAAAAGGTGGCGTTGCCCAGCAGGGGCCACTTGATGCGCCAAAACCGCTGCCAGGCGTTGGCTCCGTCGATCATGCCGGCCTCCACCAAGGAAGTGGGGATATCCTGGAGGGCAGCCAGGTAAATGATCATGTAGTAGCCCATATTCTTCCAGATATTCACAATGATCACGGCCGGCAGGGCCCACTTGGTCGAGGCGAACCAACCGGGGGGATCGGCCACCCCTATGGCCCGCAGTACCTCGTTGACGAGGCCCATGTCCTTCTGGAACAGCATCTGCCATACGGCGGCCACCGCCACCACCGAGGCCACATAGGGGAAGAAGATGGCTGTGCGGAAGATGCCGATGCCCTTGATCTTTTGGTTAATCAGCACTGCCAGCCCCAAGGAGAGCATTGTGGTAATGGCCACGGAGCACATGGTAAAAACAAGGGTTTTAATGACTGCCTGCTGAAACACCTTGTGGGTAAAGATGTATTTGAAGTTGTCCAGCCCCGCGAACTCCATGGGGTTGAACCCGTCCCATTTGTTGAAGCACAGCAGCAGGGCAAACAGGATCGGGATAAGGTTCAGCACAAAAAAGCCCACGAAATTCGGGGTAATAAAGGACATGCCCACCAGTGTACGCCGCCGCCGCAGGGTCATGCCGGTCCGTTGGCCGGAAGGGGCGCGCCGGCCCGTCTTTTCCTTGACCGCCATAGGTTTTCCTCCTGTTCTTCGGATATTGGAGAAGGGGCAGGACACTGTCCTGCCCCTTCTGAAGGTAAACGATGAATTACCCCTGGATAGCCTTGGACTGTTCGCCCATGTCGGACAGCACGGTATCCAGGTCGCCCTCGCCCAGCATGATGAGGCTGTGCTACTCGCCCAGCATCTGATCCACCTCGGACACCTTGTCGGCGACAGGGCGATCCCGGACGATATTCTTCACCTGGAGGGCCTCCAGCGCACCCTCAGGATAGCCGTCCACGCTGGAAATCGCCTTCAGGGTGGCGTCGTCCAGCAGGGCTGGCACGCCGCCCTGAGCGGCCACAGTGGCCGCGCCCTCGGGCCCGCATGCGAACTTCACAAACTCCCAGGCCAGATCCTGTTTGTCGCTGGCGGAGTTGATGCAGATGGGGGTGGCGGCTCCCACGGTGTAGCCGGCCTCCACGTTATCAGGGTGGGGCAGGGTAGCGATGCCCCAGTTGACGGAGCTCTCACCCTTGTTGATCTTGTCAATCATGGTGGCGGCAAACCAAGTGCCCATGGGCATCAGGGCCACAGAACCATCAGAGAACACACCGCTGTAGTGGAGATTGGCGGTCTTGACGGTGCCGTAATCCATACAGGTCTTGTCATCATTCTGCATCCGCAGAACCATCTCATAGTAGGGCTTGAAGAAGCTGTAGTCGGTATCCATGATGGTGTGCTGGCCATCCTGCACGCCCCAGTTCTGGATGCAGGCCTGCCAGGTGTGGAAGTAGGCGCCGTACTTCTTGTCCACGCCCTCGCCCATAGTCACCTTCTTGGCCAACTCCTCAAACTCGGCCCAGGTCATGTCGTTAGCGGGATACTCCACGCCGGCGGCATCAAAGATGTCCTTGTTGTAAAACAACACATAGTAGTCGGTACGGAAGGGAATGCCCACCTGCTTACCATCGATGTTGAAGCCCTCGGCTTGGCCGTTGTAGGCGCTGAGATCCATGCCGTCCCGGGAAACATATCCGCTCAAATCGGCCAGCTGGCCTCGGTTTGCGATAGGATAAATGGTATTGGCATCCTTGACCCAGAACACGTCCACCTCGCTGCCGCCGTTGAGCATGACGGACAGTTTGGTGCCGTAGTCAGCAGAGGGGATGTCGATGGGCTCGATGGTGACACCGGGGTTGGCGTCCTCGAAGGCCTCGATGACGGAGGAAAAGATAGCGTCCGCTGTCAGATCCCACATAGCCACTTTCAGGGTTCCGGTGAGCTCGGTGGGCGGCGCTTCGGTGGAGGCGTCGCTCTGGGCGACCGGGGGATCGGTCTTGTCGGCAGGAGGATTCGTGGGGTCGGGCTGCTTGCCACTGGTGCAGCCGGACAGCAGGCCCAGACACATGGCGCCGGCCAGGACAAGGGACAAAAGCTTTTTCATACAATCCACTCCTAAACTGATGTAGTTTTGCGCGGGGGATTACCCATACCTGCATTGTAGCCTATCCCCGCCCGCCTGTAAAAGGCCAAAACTACAGAAAACTATTACGAATCTTTTCTATCGCCCTCTCCAGGGCCGAAAAATTCTCGAAAGCTGTATTATTCTACAAACCTGGATTGCGCGGCCCGAAAAATGCGATATAATTTAATGAATTATTCAGCTGGAGGCGGGCCAGGTGGAGAAAAAGCGCTATTGGGGCATCCGTTCCAAAATTATCCTGTGCACGGTGCTTTGCGTAGTGGCAGTGGGGCTGGGGAGCAGCCTGTACCTTTACCAGTACATGCAGCGGATCATCTCCGACAAGATTGCCCAGATCGACCGGCTCAACGCCGGCGCCATTGCCGCCCGGCTGGACGACAGTCTGGAGCAGGTGCGCACGCTCCAAACCTACTGTGGCAACTCTGGTCAGGTGATTGACGCGCTGAACCAGATCTCCGGCACCCCCGGGGCTGCCGCCGACGCACTCAAGGCCCAGAACGCCGTCAACGTCTATCTGCGCACCTTCCCCCTGGACAGTTACATCAACCGCCTGGTGATTTTCAGCGAGGATGGCGCGTATGTCAGCGCCACCACTACCTATGAAGGCGGCTTGCGGGATCTGTCCAATCTGCTTGCCTCGGAGCAGTTTCGCAGCTGGAAAAAGGAGGGTCAGTCCGGCTTCCAGCGGCTATACCCCTCCCTGAACCCCAACAGGGCGGACTGCTTCGCCCTGTTTTACCCGGTATATGGCTACGCCTCCAACCAGCTGGGATATGTCTACATTGAACTGAGCGCCAATGTTATCACCGACGTACTGACCCCTTACGACGATCTGAACCCCTTTTTTGTCCAGACGGCTGCTGGAAACTGCCTCACTTCCTCCGCTGCCACTCCTTTGGTGGAGTCGCTCCCCTCCGGCGTCGGACAGGACGCCGAATTCCAATACGATGGGACGGCCTACTCTCTCCAGTGTCACCCCCTGCACGTCCAAGGATTGACGCTGGTCAGTTGCGTCAATCAAACCCAGCTCCAGGCCGACAACCACGAGATCCTCTTTTCGACGGTGACGGTGATTGTAATGATCATGCTCATCGCCGTATTCATCCTCATTTTGCTCACTCATTATATCACCACCCCGATCCGCCGCATCACCGAGAAGATCAACCGCATCGCTATGAACGACTACTCCTTCGACCCCGAGCTGGAAAAGCCCCGCAGCGAGATGGGGGAGATCGGCGCCCGGCTCAACGAACTGGGACTGGGCTTTCGACAGCTCCTGTCCGAGACCATCGCCCTCCACGATGAACGGGCCAGGATTGAGATGGACCTGCTCCAGTCCCAGGTAAACCCCCATTTCCTCTACAACACCTTGAATTCCGTCCACTGGATGGCGGTGGTTCAGAAGAACACCGGCATCGAAAAGATGGTGAAAAGCCTGGTAAACCTGCTGAAAAACATCAGCAAGGGGGTGTCGGACAGGATCACCCTGGCGGAGGAGCTGGCCCTGCTGGACGACTACGTCAGCATCCAGTCTATCCGCTATATGGGCTCCTTCCAGTACCGCTGCCAGGTGCCGGAGCAGCTGCGGCAGTATAAGGTCATCAAATTCACCCTCCAGCCCTTGGTGGAGAACGCCATTTTCCACGGCGTGGTACCCAAGGGCTCCTTTGGCACCATCACGGTGGACGCCTTTGAGGAGGAAGATCTGCTGGTGCTCACCATCGCCGACGACGGCATGGGCATGACCAACCAGGAGGTCGCCGCCGCGCTCCATCCCGGGAAGGAAGCAGACAAATCCTCCATGACGGGTATCGGTTTAGGCAATGTGAACCAGCGGTTGAAGCTGGCTTACGGCAAGCGGGCGGGACTACGGGTGGAGAGCGTCCCGGGGGAATACACGAAAATCTATGTTCGCGTCAGTAAGGAGACCTGAGAACAGGAGGGTGCCTATGTACCGTGTCCTATTGGCCGACGACGAGCCCATCATCCTGTCCGGCCTGCAGTCTATGCTGGACTGGGAGCTGCTGGACTGTACCGTGTGCGGCACAGCCCGGGACGGGCGGCAGGCCCTGGAGCTGGTGGAGGCCCTTCACCCAGATATTGTGGTATGCGACATCAAAATGCCCCGGTTTACCGGCCTGGAGCTGCTGGAAGCTTGTGCCCGGCGGTACCCGGAGCTTGTATTTATCATGCTCACCAACCATCAGGACTTCCACATGGCCCAGCAGTCATTGCGCAACCGAGCGGTGGACTACCTGCTGAAAATTGATCTGGACGGGGAAAAACTGGCCCGTTCCCTCCGGTTGGCCACAGATGAGTGCCGAAAACGCCGCAGACTCCGTGAGGGCGCGGCTCTCCCTGGACATGAAAGCACCCCTGCAGAGGCCGTTGCCCGCCACGCCGCCACCCTTCTCTCCCCCGAAGGAGGGTATGGGACGGAGCGGGCCATCGCCGCGCTGGAGGGGCTGGGAGCGTGCAGCCGCTGCGCTGCCGCCCTGCTGGTAATGAACCCCTCCGCCATCCCGGATATCGGCTCATTTGCCCAGGAAGACCTCCGGAGGCTGTTTGGCTTCCACCGAACTCTGGCTCTGGATGTCGCGCAAAAGGTCTTTCAGGGCTTAAACTTCACCCCGCTGCCCCCCGGGCCGGCAGACGACACGACCATGTTTTTTCTCTGGGGTCTGGAGGACACAACGCCTCTCGCCCAGTTCCAGGCCCGGCTGGCCACCGCCTTCCGGGACATCTCCCAGATGGGGCTAAGCATATTGGCCACTGGAGTGCTGTCCAAACAGGGACTGGTGGAACTGCGTCTTCAAGTGGAGATTCTCCGGCGGGAATTTGCCCTGTCCCCCCAGCCCTTCCTGAACTGGTCCCAGTCCATGGGCAGGGGGGACTATGTGGCCGCTGCAAAACGGTATGTGGATTCTCATATTCTGGAGCGGGTACTGGTGCAGGATGTGGCCGCCGCCATCGGCATCACCCCCAACTACCTCTCCAGCCTATTCAAGCGCCAGCTGGGGCAGAATTTTATGGACTACGTCAACGCCACCAAGGTGAAATACGCCTGCACCCTACTCCGGGATGGGAAGCATATGGTGTACGAGGTGTCCCATATGCTGGGCTATGACAACGCCTACTACTTTACCAAGGTGTTTAAGCGTTACATGAACATGACACCCACGGAATATCAGGCAGGTTCCGTCCGCAGATAAGCATATGACAGAGGGGGCTGGTTATGTGATCAAACCCTACGGCAGCAGGTTCCCGCACACAGGGGGAACCTGCTGCCGTGATTCTCACGGATAAATTGCACCAGTGTCTACAAAGAAGAACCCTCAACACTGCCGCATAAAAAATCCAGGTTCTTAACGCAGAGCCAATATGGGTTGCCTATGACATCCTCTTGGGCTCCCCCTCGGGGAATATGATTTTGCTGACGAAGAAGACCACCATGGATATGCCGTCCTGGCGGACGACGGTGCCGATAAAGGGCGGTATATCTTTCTCTTAGCGGTTTTAGCCGCAAAACCGCTACGTTTTGACGGGTTGAACAGCGAAGCCCACCGGAATTTCCGACGAGCTCGGACGCTCTTTATCATACGCTGATTTTGATGCTCCACGTGTTGCGATAAATTTTGTTGGAATGCAGAAGATCAAATCTGACTGCTTCTCAAAAACGGCAATCTCTCTTTACGGAGGGCAGAGAACACTATGGCTCAATGCATACATAGGGAGCGTCCGTCCCGGGCATATGCCAAAGCCCCAGATAGTCCATGCCGGGGAACTCTACAGAAACACTCCGCGGGTCTCCGGTTGTTTCCAAAGTGACCCGGCGGCCCGCCTCCTTCAGCACGATTGCGTCATCATCGAACAGGCCGTGCGACAGAGGAAGAAGCTGATCTCCCTCCAACGGAAATGCTTGGTCTATTCCATCCAGAAAGCAGTCATCCGTGAAACCGATACGCCGTGGGTGGCACGGGGCCTCAAAGCGCAGGCGATAGTCCTCAAACCGCTTCCCGGCCCGCAGCGGAACCCGAAAGCCAGGATGCGCACCCAGGCCGAAATACATGATCTGCTCATCGCAGTTCTTCACCTCGCAGGTGATGGACAGACCGTTGCCCTCCAGTTCGTAAATCACCCGGAATGCGAACGCTCTGAGGCACACCGCCTCCGCGACAATCATCTGCGTCAGTCCATGCCCAGAAAAGCCAACTGCTGGGACAACGCGCCGCAGGAGAGCTTCTTCGGACACATGAAGGATGAGTTGGTCTTGGCCGCCTGCAGCGATTACAACAACCTACTTGCCCATATAGACAATTGGACAGACTATTATAACAACGACCGTTACCAATGGAATTTGGCACTCCTGTCACCGAACTAATATGCACATTACCTGGAATCTGGAGTTTACCCCTTAAAGAGATCTACGCTTGCAGTCCCCTTTGTGAAACCGTCTCAGAACCCAGAATGACACCCTATTATTGTCCTTGACTTGTTGGGGGACACTTTACCCGATCCCCGCTCTCGTCCAGGGTTACGAAAGCCAAGGTAGTAAACACACCGCTGAACTGAACCAGCCCGCGGGTTTCAATCCCGGCTTATCCCAGTGTCTTGACCAGCAGTTTCCCGAAGGCATCCGCGCCCACTTTGCCCTGCAGGGCGGTCTTGGCGCCAAATCCGGCCAGCGCGGCCAGAAAGTTGGCGGGAGCCCCGCCGGGATGGGCGGCCATGGTGGGGCAGCCCGTTTCATCGGTACTCAGACAGGTGAAGCCAATCAGCAGTTCACCCAGAGCCGTCACATCAATCATGGCGCCGCCCTCATTTTGCCGCCGGGTACTCGTTGCACAGCAGCCGGTAGGGGGACTCGTCCTCCTCGATTTTCGGGAAACGGCCCACGGGAGGATTGAATCGGTTGTCCGTGTTGTCGTCGTTGCACTGGCTGACCTCTCCCAGCAGCACCGGGCCACCGCCCTCCTCCACGGTGAAGTCGTGGTACAGCCGCTGCTGGATGTGGATGCTCTCGCCGGGGGTGAGCCGGATTTGGGTTCCCGCCGGAACCGTGTAAGTGCGCCCATCGGTGTGGACGGTGACGTTGGAGTGGTAGTCGATCTCCTCGTCCGGCAGGGAATTGTATACCCGGATCAACACGTTCCCGCCGCCCCGGTTGATGATGTCCTCCGTCTTGTACCAGTGAAAGTGGTTTGGGGCGTACTGGCCCTCCTTTAGATAGAGCAGCTTCTCCGCATACACCTTGGGGTACTTGTCCGCCAGGGCGCGGTTGCCGTTGCGGATGGTGATGAGGGAGAAACCAAAGTGGTCGAAGTCCCCCTTGCCGTAGTCAGTAATGTCCCAGCCCAGCATACACTCCCGCACCTCATCGTACTCGTGCCCTTTGGACTGCCATTCCTCCGGGGTAAAGCGGCAAAAAGGGGGCAGGGCAAAACGGTACTGGGCGCACATGGTTTCCAGTTCCTTCAGAGCCTTGTTGATTTCAGAACGCTTCATGTTTTACCATTCCTCTCGTATTTTTGCTGAATATTTCCCCAGTTATGGGGGAGATGGTCCCCGGTACAAGTCCAGTCAAGGGGCAATGAACGGGACGCATCCAAACTCCGACTGCTCATAGGGTTCGGGCGGCGCATCCTGGCGGATGCGAATCAGCCGGGATGCCAGAGAGAGGGAGTCCGCCAGGTTAATGGCCAGAATAACCAGCGCGATGCCTTTCTCCAGGACTTGCTCCAGGAGCTTCCAGATATGAATACGCATTTCCATATCCGCTCCCTGAAACGGCTGTATACAGAAAACCACCTTTGGATTTTGCAGCAGGATACGCCGGTATACCAAGTCGTATTTCTGCTGGGTCAAAAGCTTGCCCGGCGGTAAATCGAACACCTCTGTCCCCAGTTTGTTCTCGCACTCCTGCCGAAGACCCCACTGCACCCGGCGGCTGAGCCACAACTCCGGCAGGCGATGGTCCAGCGTTATCCCCAGATTGTCCAGATAACTCAGCTGGGAGAAGATCATGGAGTGATCCGGCCGCTCCACAATGACCGCAATTTGACGGTTCTGTCCCGGGCGGTAGGGCACGCCGCTCAACCGGATCGCTCCCGCCCGGATGGGGACATCTCCCATGAACAGCCCAACCAGATCGCGGAATATCCTGTTCTGCAGATCCTGGAGCACCACACATTCTCCCGGGGCCACAGAAAAGGTCAGCTTATCTATTGTTCCGCCGGAGAGTTCTTCGACCTCCAGCACCGGGGGCAGGCCCGCCCGGTCATGGTACCGCTCCAGCTGCCTGCGGACGATGTTGTCAAAGGAGGCGGGCGCCCCGATCCACTCGTGTTCCAGAATCTTGACAATCCGCCCATTGGAGAACAGGGCCGTTTGGTCACATATCTGGGTCAGTTCCTCGCAGTGATGGCCCAAATATAAAAAAGAGAGGCCCTCCCCGGCATAATACCGCAGGATATCCTGGAGGCGGGACAGCTCCAGGTCACTGATAAAGGTACTCACTTCCCGCAGGATGATGAGGCGGCACCCCGCCACCACCGCCTTCACCAGTTCCACCACAAACCGCTGGAAATGGGTCAGATCCTCCACATACGCCCCGCCGGAAAGGTTCGGGTCGAATTTGTCCAAAATAGGCTGGAGCTGCTGGCGCAGAAGCTTGGGGCGGATCAGCCAGCTTTTGAAGGCGGGGCGAAACACGTAGATGTTGTCCTCCACCGTCAGCCCCTCCACCAGACAGCTGCTGCTCTGGATCACCCCGATTCGATTGTAGCGGGGGCCGCCCGCCCGCCAGGTATTGATCAATTCCTCCCTGTAGTAGATGTTCCCGCGTTGCAGCGCCTCCGGATTTTTCACATCCCAATCGTTCAGGATACAGGGCAGCATGATTTCCACCGTAGTTCCCAGGCCCACCATGGAATAGACATGGAGCCCGTATTCCTCTCCGAACAATAGACGGATGCGGTTATCCACGTTCACCAGCGCTACGCCGCCCTGGCTCTCCTCCTTTGGCTTGGAGTTGACGATGCCGCCCTTGCCCAGGCGGTTGTTCAGCTGCTCCAGCACTGTTTCCTCCATCCCGATGCCGTCGTCGGACACGCTGATGAGCAGGCGCTTTATGAAAAGCTCTGTCCGGCAGACCCATATTGGGCAGCGCAGGCTCATCCGTACAGCTTCCGATACTGGCCCGGATTCAGATTCGTATCTTTTTTGAAGTTCTGTGTAAAGTGCTTTAGATCGCTGTAGCCCACCTGGACATAGATCTCCGATACCGGCAGATTGGTTTGCTGGAGCAGCTCCTTGGCCCGTTCCATCCGAACGTGGGTCAGGTATTTCGCAAAGCCCTCCCCGGTTTCCTTCTTAAACAGGGTGCTGAAATAGCTGGGACTGAAACCTGCAACCTCGCATACGCTTTCCAATGTAATGGGCTGGCTGTAGTGCTCCTGTACGTACTGCTTGACCATGCGGATGGGGCGGATGGCGTCGTTGTGACGCCGCTGGCCCAGCTTCTCCAGAGTGGCCATCAGCTCCTCCCTCTTGATGGGCTTGATCAGATAGTCCCCCACACCATGCTTGATGGCGGTCTGGGCGAACTCGAAATGGGCGTAGCCGCTGATGATGACGATCTCCAGCTGGGGAAACTCGCCCTTGGCCCGCTCGATCAGCTCCAGCCCGTGGCAGCCCGGCCTCCGGATGTCTGTGATTAGAATATCCGGGTGAAGCCGCTCCACCAGCTCCAGTGCCTCCAATCCGTTGGAGGCCACCCCGGCCACCCCCATCCCCAGGCCGTCCCAGTCCGCCAGCATCAGGATCAGCTGGCACACCCGCGCCTCATCGTCCGCAATGACTACTTTCAGCATGGCCGACCCCTCCTAACTGTCGCGGTTTTTTCGACAGCCTCATTATACCGTACTTTTCTGGAGAATTCCACAAGAACGCCGGAGTTTATCCGGCGTTCTTGTGAATATTCCTGTGTGCTTTTACTTCGTCAGCACGGAGACGCCGGTGTCGGTGACCTTGCCGCCCAGACTCTCGCCCTTCAGGGCGGCCACGGCGGCTTTCACCCCCTCATAGCCCATCACATCGAGGTTCTGGGCCATGGTGGCCAGCAGGTAGCCGTCATTGATCAGGCCCATGATGGCGTCGGACTTGTCGAAGCCCACGCCCACGATGGACTTGCCGGAGGCCTTAATGGCGTTGCCCGCGCCGGTGGTGGAGCCCTCGTTGCAGCCGTAGATGCCCACAACGCCCTCAGTGATGAAGTTCTCGGCGATGGACTGGGCCTTGGCGGCATCGCCCTCGCAGAACTGGGTTTCCAGCAGGGTGTAGCCGGTGCCCTCAAAGGCGGCGCGGAACCCCTCGTCCCGGGAAACGGTGGAGGCGGTGGCGTTGTTCACGCTCTCGATCTGCTGGGCGTCATCCTTGGTGTTGGGGGCCATGAAGTCCATCGCCAGCCGCTGGATGCCCACGGGGGCATGAACCATGTCCAGGCCGTTCTCCAGCGTCTGCCACACCGCGGCGCCGCCCAGGGTGCCCAGCAGCAGCCCGGTGCCGCCCAAGGGG
The DNA here is from genome assembly GCA_910587205.1 of uncultured Oscillospiraceae bacterium. Lineage (GTDB taxonomy): Bacteria > Bacillota > Clostridia > Oscillospirales > Oscillospiraceae > Enterenecus. The sequence goes on along the minus strand of CAJULZ010000002.1, from coordinate 55,263 downwards.
GGACACACCGCCGATGACGCTGGCAGCCACGGCGTACATCTCATAAGTGTTGCCTACCTCCATGTTACCCATGCCGGCCTGAGCGCACAGGATCAGGCCCGTCACAAACGCACAGAAGGCGCTGACCAGATAGGTCTTGGTGGTGGTTCCGAACACGCTGACACCGGAGAGCTTGGCTGCGTCCACATTGGACCCGACAGCGTAAATGTGCCGTCCGGTGCGGGTTCTGGACAGAAGGAAAAAGAAGGCCGCAAAAATGACCATGGCGATCAGGAACGTGTTATAGATGCCAAAAGTCTTTCCGTAGTAGAAAATGTTCTGGAAGGTATCCGCCGCCTCTTTGCCGATGCCGGAGGAAATGGCATCGGTGTTGCGGTTGCCGTTTACCATATAAGCCACGCCGCGGGCGGCGAACATGGTGCCCAGGGTGGCGATGAACGGAGGCAATTTGAGCTGGCCCACCAGGAAACCGTTGATGACCCCTACAAACAGGCAGGCCACAACAGGGTTGACCCCATGGGTCATTAAAGTCCCTGCCATCATGGCGCTCATGCCCACCACTGCGCCCAGGGACAGATCAATGTTGCCGGTAATAAGGATGTAGCTCTGGCCGATGCCAATTAACAGGTACTTGGACATGGCCCGTAACAGGTTCATGATGTTGTCGCCGCTGAACATAACGGGATTCATGATGCCAAAACCGATATAGATGACAATCAGCGCGGCGAAGGAGATCATGGCGGCGCTCATGCCGCGGATGGCAAAAAATCTCCGCAGGGATGATGCTTTCTTTGCTTCCATTTTGTCGGTTCCTCCCTCTTTCCGATGGTATGTCAGGCGCTGGCCACGTTTTGCTCAAAGCGGGTGGCCAGGGTCAGTATCTCATTCTGGGTAGTTTCGCGGGCCATTACCTCGCCGGTGATCCGTCCGTCGCACATGACGATGATCCGGTCGGCGATTCCCATGACCTCGGGCAGTTCGGAGGAAACAAACGCCACCGCGATTCCCTGCCGCTTGAGCTGATTCATCAGGTTGTATATCTTCACCTTGGCTGCCACGTCAATGCCGCGGGTAGGTTCGTCAAAGATCACCACCCGGGAGTTGCGGGCGATCCACTTACCCACCACAACCTTCTGCTGGTTGCCGCCGGACAGGTTGGCCGCGTCCACCTCTACGCTGGGTGTCTTGATTTTGAGGTCGTCCACCGCCTTGCCGCACATGGCGTCCTCCTTGGCCTTGCTGACCACTCCCAGTTTATTGCACAGTAGATCCAGATTTGGCAGGGCGATGTTATGTCGGATAGACAGCTTGGTACACAAGCCGTCTTTTTTTCGATCCTCTGGGGCCAGCACAATTCCGGCCCGGATTGCATCTTCCGGCCGGTGTATGTGAACCTCCCGGCCGTCCAGCAGGATAGCGCCGCTCTCCTTTGGAGCCACACCGAAGATCGCGCGGGTGGTTTCGGTGCGCCCGGCTCCCCTCAGCCCGGCGAAGCCCACGACTTCGCCCTCGTACACCTCAAAGCTGATGTCTCGGACCATACGGCCCGCGTTCAGGCTCCGAACCTCCAAAATTTTCTTTCCTTTTTCGCAGACTGCCCGGGGAAATTTCTCCTTGATCTCCCGGCCCACCATATGGGCGGTGATGGTGTCCAAATCGGTGTCCGCAAAATTCATGGAAGTAATGTACTGCCCGTCCCGCATGATGGTCACCCGGTCCACGATGCGCTGGAGCTCCTCCAACCGGTGGGAGATGTAGACGATGCCGTGGTCCTCGGCCTTGAGCTGGTGGATGATACGGAACAGCTCGTCGATCTCTTTGGCGGTCAGGGCGGAGGTGGGTTCATCCATGATAAGGATCCGGGCATTCGTGGACAGCGCCTTGGGCTATCTCCACCATCTGCTGCTTGGACACGGGCAGACTGCCCACCGTCTGGCGGAGGTCGAGATCAATCTTCAAATCTCCAAGAATCCGGGCGGCCGCTTGCTCCATCTCCTTGTCCGACAGGAGTATGCCCTTACGTTTCTCCCGGCCTAGGAACATATTTTCCGCTACAGTGAGATGCCGGCACATATTCAGCTCCTGGTGGATGATGGCTACGCCCACGCTCTGGGCAAGCTTGGGGTTCAGATCGCCGCAGCGCTTGCCGAAGATCTCCAGTTCCCCGCTGTCACGGGTGCAGACGCCGCTGAGTATTTTCATCAGGGCGGATTTCCCCGCGCCGTTTTCCCCTAAAAGCGCCATAACCTCGCCGGAGCGCAGCTCAAATTGGACATTGTCCAGGGTTTTAACGCCTGGGAAGGTTTTGCATATGTTTTTCATTGAAACAATCACATCGTTCATTTGCTCACCTGTCTTTCCCTGGTATTCCGTACAGAGCTATCATATTGAAAATTATAAACTGCACCGGCATTGGGACCAAGGGGTGCATTTTCTCAATTGCCGGGGTTTTTATGCTCTTTCAATAACCAAAGACGTGCTCCGCCCTCAAATTTTATGCAAAATAATTGAATTGTCTTTCAATTTTTAATCTTTAAGAATTTCTTGCATGGCGAAAGATTCTTAAAACGTCTGAATTGGAAAGGCTGATCCGTCACTCTAACGAATAGATACACGGCGAGATGTTCCATGCGGTGGTTCCCCTGCCCAATGAAGTGTTCCAACTCGGACTCAACGCGGATAATCTGCTGGTGTACCTCTACCTCCAGTGTCAAAAAGGCGTACGGAGCGGTCAATGCTGTCCCAGAGGTGAGGATGAGCAGGAAACCCGTGCAGAAGCACGTACATTTGTTGATGGACAAGGGGTTCCAAGCGGAGGATACCACGGCTCACAGGAAGAATGACCACAGCTACAACGATACCTATGACTTCCTGGCGGAGGGCGGCTCCGGCGCGTGGGCGCCCATGATCGGCGTTGGCCTGCGCGGCATGGAGATGTCCGACGTGCTGACCGGGGCGGAGATGAATGCCACGACCATCAAGGTCGCGGCATTCATGAAGAAAAACCATACTGCCGTTGACGCACCCTCGACCCGGGCCGGCCTCCCCCAGCGCATCGCCTCCATGATTGACGGGTGATCGCACATAACCTAAACCACGCTTTAGAAAATAAGCCGCATCGCAGACAGGGTCTGTGATGCGGCTTATCTGTCGCCTTGCGAATAAATGCGTTCTATCAACCAGCTTTTTCGTTCAAACACTATATTTAGATGCCTCTACAGCAGTTCCGATTAGGCTAAAGAGTATCCGGCCTCAAGAAACCAAGCAGCAATATCAGAAAGAGTAACCGCCCCCCAAAGCGAGAGGGAGAGCAGAATGCAGAGCAGTAAGGGAACGAGCTTTGACTTTACGTAAAACGGCCTTAAGTTTTGACCACAGCATTTCAATGGGGTTAAAATCGGGGCTGTAGGGCGGCAGATAAGCAAGGGAGGCACCAGCACTTTCAATTGCTTGCTGTACACCGTGTACCTTGTGCGCACGAAGGTTATCCATCACGACAATATCACCTGCCCGCAGATGAGGAACCAACTGCTCCCGCACATAGTTCAGGAAAATATCTCCAGTCATTGCACCTTGGAAATAACTGCAAATCATGTCCCCATCCAGCCGAATCGAGGACAGTAAAGTCGTACTCTTAGGCGTATTCAGAGGTACTTTATCCCACACCCGTGAGGCTCTCCTCCCACGGCCATATCGACGTGTCAAGTCAATATTCATCCCGCTTTTGTCCAGAAAAACCAATGAATTGCAGTTCGTATGCGGCTGTTTTGCTGTCCACAGTTCTCGCTTATGTTTTACATCCTCCCGGTCGCGTTCCTGGGCATAGACCATCTTTTTTTAACGTGTATCCGGCCTTGCACAACAAATACCGATTTGAGATTTGTGAATGGGAAGCCGCAGACGTTCCCGAATTTCTTCCAGCGTCACATCCGATTCTGCTTCCACCAAGGCTATCATCTGCTCATACTGTTCTGCTGTCAGGCTGGATTTCCTTCCGTGGCAGCGAGATTCTATACTCCCGGTTTCCCGTTCCTGCTTCAGCAATTTCCATATCGTCGGTTTCCCTACATGCAGCACCCGGCCGATTTCCGCTACGGATAGCCCTTCCCGCCTATCCGTTATAATCAATTCCCGCAGTTCCTTGCTTATCATCTGCTCTGCCCCCTTTGCCCTATTTTACCTCTTTTTTCGCCCTTTGCAAACTCTCTTTGTATTACGGAATTGCTGTAGTCCTATTTGTTTGACAATCCTACAATTTGTACACTCCCTACGCAGCGCAGGTTATTGACACACCCGGCGCTTTCGAGTATAATAAAAAAATTAAGGACACGAAGGGAGAGGACTGTGTGAAACAATTTTTTGGTATGAGTCAACGAGGCAATCTGGAGGAAGCTCTCCAGGGCCTCTACAATCCCCAATTTATCATGTTGCTGTCCAATGATGTTCAATTTGAAGACCATGTACAGGCCCTGGAAAGGCGTTTCCCCGGAGTTCCCAGCATAGGATGTATCGGAATGAGCTATCAGACCCAGGTTGTTGAGCATGGGGTGGGCGTGATTGCCTTTTCCGACGGTGTCACCGCTGTATCCAACGTTCTCCAGCAGGTATCCACTATGCCGGTCAAATACATACGCCGCTTGGAGCAGGATCTTCAAACGGTGAACGGCTCTGGCCGGGACACGGTGTGTATTGACTTCTGCGCTGGCAACGACGCCTGTGTGCTGACCACAGTGAACACCTCCCTACGGCAGCGTGGCATCCCGCTGGTGGGCGGTACCGGAGATCAGGGGAAAGTCTCGGCCAATGGGATCATCTATGAAGACGCAGTGGCGTACGGCCTGGTTCGGAACCAGAACGGGCGGGTCAAGACCTATAAGGAGAACATCTACCATCAGCTGGGACAATATCGTTTTATTGCCTCTGACACGGACCGGTCAAACTACATCCTGGGGTCGCTGAACGGCAAGCCGGCCAAGCAGGTCTACAAGGACATTCTCCATGTCTCAGACGAAGAAATTTTAACCCGAACCTTCCAAAATCCCTTTGGAAAGGTCAACGGGGACGATACCTGCATCATCTCTATCAAGGAGGTCCAGGGCAATGCCTTGGCCTGCTTCCGCCAAGTCAACGACTCCGACGTTTTGATTTTGCTGGAGCTGGGGGACTATCAGGCGATTACAAGGGAAACCATCCAACAGATCTGCCGGGATTTTCCCCGCCGTTCCGCCATTTTCTCGATCAACTGCCTGTTCCGATACAAGCTATTCTCTGAACACAACTATATGCAGGCCTATCTGCGAGACATGGCGGCCTTGGGCAACCACGCCGGCTTCGTCGGCTATGGCGAGCATTATAACAACCGCTTTGTCAACCAGTCCATGACCTGCGTAGTCTTTGAATGAGGGAGAGGATGGCTATGTTATTTAGAAAAAAAGGCCGAAAGGTTCCAGCGCAACCCCAGGAAAAAAAGAGTCTCTACCCTATTCTGCACGTGGCGGGCAGCTTGAAGTCCTATCAGAAGGAGCTAGTTCAGAAAGAAGTTGCCTCTCTCTGGGAGCTGAGCATGGTGGGTGCTTCCTTTGATGATGTTCTGAAGACGGCGGACCACTTTCAGGAAAAGCTCCAGGATATGGGACAGTCCTTCTCCAACATCAATCAGACTGCGGAGCAGTTTGCCCAGGTGCGCCATGAAATAGCTCAGAGTGTCTCCCAAGCCCAGAGCCAGATCGAACAGCTTGGACAGACCTCTGCGCAGGTGCAGCAGTCCTACGACGCCATGGCGGAGACCTTCTCCCAGCTGCAGTCCGCAATTCGGGAAATTCAGCAGTGCATGGGTAAGATCGTCTCCATCGCAGATCAGACCAATATCCTGGCCATTAACGCCTCCATTGAGGCGGCCCGGGCCGGCGAGGCGGGCAGGGGCTTTTCTGTGGTTGCCGCTCAGGTGAAGCAACTGGCTGAGGAGATCAAGGTACTGTCCGGCGAGGTAAATACTAGCGTCAACGATGTTGAGAGCCGCGCAGGCGAGCTCAACGACAGCATCCAGACCTCCCAAGCTACCCTGGGTCAGAATGCGGGGATCGTGGCCCAGACTGACGAGAGCTTCCGCCAAATCACGACCGCCGCCGAAGGCACCGTGGCGGTCCAGAATGAAATCTCCAGCGTTATCCAGTCCTCACAGCAGGCGTTACACACCCTACGGCAGTTCTTTGACCAGATTAAGAGCGCTTACCAGAGAGTGGTTGAACACATCGACTGTGCCAGCCGCCTGGGCACCACCAAGAGTGCCATGTTTGAGGATATGGACAATATGATTTCCCAGCTCCCACCTCTTGTCAACGATATCGAGTCCAGTCCCTGACCATCCGCGCCCGCTGGCCCTCTGCCAGACGGGCGCTTTTCTCCCTGCGCAGGGCTTTACCTATCAGATTATGGCGTATCAGGAAGGAGACGAGGCGGGTATCAGATCGGTCACCATCATGCCTGAGGGAGCCAGCGCCTATGGCTACTTCCAGAGAAATCATGTCGTTCAGCATCTGGTGCCGGTCTTCACCTTCGATGCCAATACCCGGCGGCAGACCTCTTTTGCCTCAGTGGAGGTTATGCTCAACCTGCCCAAGAACATAGAAGTTGAGATTGGCCCCAAGGACACTTTACTATCTTGCTACCTCTGGGTGCAGCCATTTTGTTACCAAAAGCAGCCTGTCCGGCTGGTTTATACTTGGGGGATTAAATCAGTGGTTCCCTAATAATAATCCGAGAAGTTTTTGCTGAAAGCCTTGATGTTACTGGCTTTTCGCTTTACTCCTCGGATTATTTTTCTCCTCGGATAATGCGCCATTCCTCGCTGATGCTCGGAATGGAAGCAGCTTGAGCAGGCGCATGAGACACGCAGGCTAACCTGCGCCGGCCTGCTATGAGAGTTCCCAGGACAAGTCCTAATATGATGCCAACAATCCGGTCCCCGGCTGGATGCTATACACGGTCTTTGTCCTTTATGCTTCATCTCGCTTCTGGCCTCCCTCGTTACGCCTATTTTGTCTGGGGATTGGTTGGAACAAGGATAAGGACAAACCAGCCAGCTCCTTGCACCGCAAGGGTTTTCCGGTTTGTCCTTATTGTGCCATAAGGGCACTCCTACGCCGTGGCCTCCATCCGTTCTGGGGACGATATCAAGACGGTGCAAGGCAATCTCGGACACGCCGCCGCCTTTACCCTGGACGTGTACGGGCACGTCACCGACCAAATGAAACAGGAGCGCCCCCGCCGTATGGAGAGCTACATCAAGGACGTTTTAGGCCAGTAAGGGAAAAACGCACAAAAAAACCCGCCATCCCTTGCGGGACAACGGGTTTCCTTGGAGCTGCTATCCAGATTTGAACTGGGGACCTCATCCTTACCAACAGCGGTAATGGATTTTTTATAATCTTTTTTCGTCGTTTATAGTTGTTTCTGCTCCACCGCAGTTGCTTTCCGGCACTTTCTAAAAACACCTTCTCCATTATTTCCACGCCTGTCTGTGGCTGGTTATGTGGTCAAACCCAAATCCATTGATCCCCAATCGGCGACACCACTGTTGTCATGGATTCTTTCCCCCCGGGATCAAAACAAGGAAATATCTACCACGCTGTAATCATAGAGCCATTTATCCTAACCGTAGCCCTTGCTCAAATTTTGCCACAATGCAGGCAAAGAACCGCAAAGGTGCCCTTTCCCATTAGAAAACAGCGCAGTCGGCGGACCCTGGGCAGGGTCCGCCGACTGCTGAATGAGGATGATAGAATCGCCAAGGTTGCTTGACGTTCTTTGCATGGTGGTTACTTCCCCGCGTTCCCGGCCCCCTTGCGCTTCTTCATCCAGCGCAGGAGGATCACCGCCTCAATGGCCAGGGCCGCGATGACCACGGCGGCGTCCACAGCCGCGAACATGGTGGTCATCTTGTCCCCGCCCTCGGCTGCGCCGCCCTCGCCGGCGTAGTAGCCGCTGTTGCCCACGGTGTACAGGATGTTCTTACAGGCCTGACGCATAGCCAGCACACAGGTAGCAGCATCGGTGTCGGTAAACTGGTTGGATTCGGCCATGCCGTAGCCCAGCATCAGATCGTTGCCCGCTCGCACCGCCGCGTCGGAGATTTGGTAGCCGTAGGAGCCGTTGTAGTCGGAGATCACGGTGCCCACGAAGCCCCACTCCTCCCGGAGAACGGTTTTGAGCAGGTCGGCGTTGCTGATGACGGGGACGGTGCCCAACCAGTTGTAGGAGGTCATCATCCCCATGACATAGTTGTTGAAGTCAAAGCCCTTGACCACGGTCTCAAAGGGCTTGAGCACGTTCTCCCGGAAGGTCTGTTCCGTCATGTAGGTGAGCAGGAAGGCGCAGCGGTTGGTCTCCTGGTCGTTCCCGGCGAAGTGCTTCAGGAAGGGGTACACGCCGTAACGGGCGGCCGCGTTCACCTCGTGGGAGGCAAAGACACCGGACAGCACCCCGTCCTCGGAATAGTACTCGAAGTTGCGGCCGCCGAAGGCGGAGCGGTGCAGGTTCATGGCCGGGCCGTACCAGCCAAAGTTGCTGGCGTTGGCAAACTCCTGGCCCATAGCGTCGCCGATCTTGTCGGCCATCTCCTTGCTCCAGGTCTGGGCCATGAGCACCTCGGACGGGAACTGGGTGCCAGTGGTATGGGTGACGTAGTTGGACAGGCCGGCGGGGCCGTCGCAGTCGGAGGTGGCCACCTTGCCCACAGATTCGATGGGGGCGGTCTTCCAACCGCCGGTGTTGATGAGGGTGATCATGTCCTCCAGCGTCATCTGGTCCAGCAGCTTCTCCCAGTTGGGGTCGTCATAGCCCTTGCCGGTGAGGTCGGCCAGTTTCAGGCCGTTGTCCGCCCCCAGGGTGGGCATCACGTCCTCGTCGTTGTCGTACTTGCTGGGGTTGTACTTGGCTACGGACATCTGCTGGATGGCCTTTTCCGTGTCCTTGTCGATCTCAAAGTCGGCGGGGGGCGCGGTGACGGTGTCATAGTTGGCGAAGCCGTCTTTGCGGGACAGGTAGTCCCGGCCTGCGTCGGCGTAGTCGAAGTGGTTCACGGCGGGGATGCCGTCGGAGGGGCGGCCGTCCTTGCTGTAGTCCACGTCGGAGCCCAGCTCGAAGGTGCGCTCGTCCAGCACCGTGTGGGAGCTGGAACGGATGGACACGCTGTAGGTGCCCGCCTCCAGGATATAGCCGCCGTCCGCCGTCTTGACCTTGCCGGAATCGTAGGAGGCCAGGTTCTCCAGGGGCACGGACAGGGAAACCTTCTCGGAAGCGCCCGGCTCCAGCAAGCCAGTTTTGGCGAAGTCCAGCAGGTTGACGCTGGCCTTTTCAATGCCGCCGTTGGTGTAGGGCGGGGTGAAGTACAGCTCCACCACGTCCTTGCCCGCCACGCTCCCGGTGTTGGTGACGGTGACCTCCACGGTGACGGCGGTGGAATCCTGCTTGAAGTTGGTGATCTCCTGCGTGAACTGGGTATAGCTCAGGCCGTAGCCGAAGGGGTACTGGACGTAGTCCTCGTAGTTGATGAGGCCCTCCTGGGCGGCGGTCTCGTAGAACTTATAGCCCATGTAGATACCCTCCACGTAGTCCACAAAGGAGAACACGCCCTGGAAGGTGTTGTCGTTGCGGATGACCTGCTTGGTCAGGTCCTCCACCCCGGTAAAGAAGTGGTTGCCCGAGTTGCCGGAGTGGTTCCAGGTGGGGGCCTTGGTGAGGTCCTTCAGGTAGGTGTCCGCCGTCCTGCCGGAGGGGTTGACGGTGCCGGAGATGATCTTGCCCAGGGCGGCCATGCCGGACGCGCCGGTGCCGGGGGCCAGGATCACCGCGCCGATGGAATCGTACTGGTCCACCCAGTCCAGCTCCATGGCGTTGTTGGCGTTGATGACCACGATGACCTTATCGAAGCTGGAGCACACCAGCTCCACCAGGTCCTCCTCGGTGCGGGACAGCTCCAGGTAGTGCTCCCTGGGCTCGAAGTCGTCATAGCTGCCGTTGTTGGTGTACAGGCCGTTGGTGTAGCCGTAGTTGGTCTTGGCCCGCTCCTCCACGGCGTCGGTCTTGGCCACGTCATAGGTGCCGTGGATCACCGCATTCATGTCGGTGGGCAAGTCCGCGTTCTCGCCGCCGGTGCGCCCGATGACGATGACGGCGGTATCGGAGAAGGACGCCGCCCCGCTCATAACGGCGGAGGTGTAGGCATCACGGGTGGGCTCGGGCAGGGTCCAGTCCTGGGTCTGCATGGTGATGGCGGCCCGCTCGCCGCAATAGCTGGTGTACATCTTCACCAGCTCGTCGTTCATGGAGTAGCCCGCGTTGGCCAAGGATTGGAGTATGCTCACCGCGGGGCTGGCCCCGTCGGCCACGTTGGCGGAGCCGGTGCCGCTGTATACGGGATTGGTGGAGGCCCAGCCGAACACGTTCAGGTTGGTGGTGCCGGAGTCCAGCGGCAGCAGGCCGTTATTCTTCACCAGCACCATACCCTCATCGCCGGTCTCCTCGATGACGGCCAGGGAGTTGCCCACTACGTCGTCGGAGATCTCGGCCTTGGAGGCGTTGAGCACGCCGGACACGGTGGCGTACAGCGGGCCGTAGCAGATCAGGTTGACGCACAGCAGGACCACCAGCACCCAGGCCAGCCCCGCGGACCAGCGCACGACGTGCCGGGTGCCCTTCTTTACCACGAAGTGGGCGGCCACCATGACGATGACCATCACCAGCAGCGCGGCCAGGATGGCGTAGATGTACCCGCTGACGGAACGGATGTAGTTGCCCACGTCCGCGGCGCTGGCCCCCATCTTCACAAATATGGGGGTGAGCAGGTTGATAATGAATTCGATCATAGGGCGGGATTCCCTCCTTGTTCGGATATCAATGTGGGAAAACGCCGGCGGGGGGCGGAGGCTGGCCCCGCTCCCCGCCGGCTGTGGAGGATAAACGCTTAGGGACGGTACGCCGGATTACTCGTTAGCGTACTTGAAATCAAAAGAGGTGCACTCCGTGAGGGGCGCGGCGGAGTAGGTCTTCACGCGCTCATCGTCGATCTTGCCGGACCAGTTCAGGCCGTAGGCGAAATCGTAGGTGTTGCCGTCGGCATCCACATAGCACTCCAGATCCCGGGGCAGATCTTCGCCCTTCTGGGCGTCGATAGCCGCCATAGAGGCGGGCTGTTGGAGGGGAAGCAGGCCGTTGGGCTCCACCTGGCCGGAGGCCACCATCAGGAACGCCTCATCCTTGACGTAGACGAAGCCGTTCAGAATGGCGTCGGCGTAGGGCTCCACTTCGCTCCAAACCATGGCACCGGTGCCGCCGCCCTGCCGCTCAATGCCCTGCTGCATCAGAACTACCAGCGGGGTGTCGGTGGACAGACCCTTGACATATTGCAGGGTATTGTAGCCTGCGGTCATGCTGGGCAGAAGATCATTGGCGGCCTGCCCCTTATAGGAGCGGTTCTCTTTAGTCTCCCGAGTCTGCATGGTGTAGCCATCATTGAAAGTCTCCACAATCTTGTCGCCGGAGATGGAGGTTTCCCGTGCGGTGGTGGCCACATAGGGCTCATACTGGATGGAGGGCGCCGTGTAGTGAGACAGCACGGCTTGCTCCTCATCCTCATAAACTGCCACAGAGTCTGCCTGGGGTGCGATCATGTAGAGCAGGATCATGTCGCAGGATCTGATATCCGCGGCGGAGGCCCGGATGATATCGCTCTCCTGATACCCGCCGTCCGCGCCAGAGGGCGCACCCAAGGTGTCGGTCACAACATTAAAATACTTTTCAGCAATCTCAAGATCCAGGCAGGGTTCACAGGTGGCGGGATATTCCTGAAGGGCAGGGCCAACCTGGGCACTGTAGGCAGGGGTAAAGGTGTAGGGGATATACACGGTTTTCTTGTCGCCAGCCGCAGCAAGGACGCCGCTGTTCTTCAGCATGACGATGGAGTGGGCTTCGGTCTCAAGGCCGTAGGCATAGGCCGCCTCGGTGCCGCAAGTCTCACGGACGTGCTCAATGGAGCAATAGGGGTTCTCGAACTGCTCCAAACGCATGGAGACCAGGATGTTCTCATAGGCACGATCGCGCATCATAGCCAAAGCGTCTTCCTCGCCCAGGTCATCCACCAGCAGCTCCCAAGCCTCCACCATGGTGTCCAGGTCGGAGAAACCGCCCATCTGGGTCATGCCCAGCTTGATGGTGATCATGGCACGCTCAGCGTTGGTGTAGTCCTGCATACCCCAGGAACCGCCGCCACCGGTGATGGGGCCCCAGTCGGAGATGATAAAGCCGGTCCAGCCAGAGTTGAACAGAGTGTCGTACTTCCACTCACAGAAGGCACCGCCCACCATCTCGCCCAGGGAACCGTCCTCAGACCAGTTGGCGGCATAGTTCATCATGACGCCGCCAGCGGATTTGGTAGAGCTGTGCTTCAGATTGAACGCACCATCATGGAACGCAATCAGGTGGGCCTCGTAGTTGTTGTTGGGGAAGATAGCGTACTTACCGCCGGCGTTGTGGTCGTCGCGGCCGCCCTCGGAGGAACCCGCGCCGGAGTAGTGCTTCATGATCGTCATGACGGAATCGCTGCCCCAACCCAGATCGGTGTCGCCGTCCCAGGTGGACTGCATACCGGAGACATAGCCCTCGGTGATATCACGGCTCAAAGCGGGATCCTCGCCGTAGGTCTCAAAGCCGCGCTCCATGAGGGGGTTGGTCATCAGGTCAATTTGGGGGCCCAGCAGGGCAGAAACACCCATGGCGCGGTACTGCTCAGAGTAGGCGCGGCCCACCGCAACAGCATATTCGGGATCCATGGTAGCCGCCAGGGAGAGGCTTTGGATCAGACCCGCCTGGTCGTTGGGGTCGATGGAAATCATGCCGGGGATGCCGTAGTCCATCTCCTCGCACAGCTCCTGCACCAGGTTGGACCACTTAGCGTGATCCACTGCGGATTCGGTGGTGGTGCCCGTGTTCCGGGTAACGCCGCCGCGGCCGCCGCCGGTGATATAAGCGTAACCAGCGTTATCCTCGCTGCGGAAAGAATTCCGGTCAGTCGTGAAGGTGCCCCAGCCGCCGTGGGTCAGGTAGGGGGCGATCTGCTCGCCGCTCATCTGGTTGGCCAGGTCGCGGGCGCGGGTCTCGTCGTCCAGCCGCCAGTCCTCATAGGGGTCCAGCGCGCCGTTGCGGTTCAGGTCCTTGAAGGCGAAGCCGCCGGACTGGAGCAGCTGCACGCCGGACTCCTTGGAGTAGCCCAGGGTGGCGCCGCCCTCGTTGGTCACTTTGACCCAGCCGTCGGAAGTGGTCTCCTCTTTCCACTTCACGTCGCCGGAGCCCAGTTCTTCCAGGTCGCTGGGCTCCACCACCGGGGCGGAGCTCCCCGGCTCGCTGCTGTTGTCGGCCGGTGTGCCCGATGGGTCAGAGGCGCTGGGCTGGCAGGCCGCCAGGCCCAGGACCATGGCCAGCGCCAGCAGCGCGGCGGTCAGCTTTTTCATTTTCTTCATCCTCGTTGTTCTCCTTTCAATTTGATTCTTTCTTCCGGGAACCTGCGGGGTTCCCCGAACATAGCGCTATTATACTATCGCTTTTCCATTTGAGGGGCTTTTTGCGTAAACTGTCAGTATATTGCGTGAATTGCCTTCCATTTTTGGGAAATACGCTGTATAATGTATCATGTGAGGTTGTACACATTACATAAAAGGGGGGACGTTATGAGGCGAGTGGTTGCCATTGTAGAGGACGATCCCATTGAGGCGGACATTCTCCAGTCCCATTTTGCCCGGTATGCCCCTGCCGCCGGGGAGGAATTCGACGTCCGGTGGTTCCAGCGGGGCGACGCGTTCCTCAACGGCTACCAGCCCATCTACGACCTGGTGATGATGGACATCGACCTGCCGGGCATCAGCGGGATGGACACTGCCGGACAGCTCCGGCTGCTGGACCGGTCCGTCACCCTGATCTTTGTCACCAACTTGGCCCGGTACGCCGCCAAGGGCTATGCGGTGGACGCCATGGACTTCCTGCTTAAGCCCGTCTCCTACCCCAACTTTACCGCTACCCTCCAGCGGGCGTTGATGCGCTGCCACCACAACCGCCACCCGGACCTGCTCATCAACATCCCAGACGGGCTGTACCGCATCTCCACCGACCGGGTGAAGTACATCGAGGTGATCAACCACACGCTGGTCTACCACACCACCGAGGGCGTGATCCAGTCCTCCGGCAACCTGAAGGACATTGAGGGCAAGCTGCCCGCCGGGCAGTTCATCCGATGCAACCGCTGCTATCTGGTAAACTTGTCCTTTGTCCGCGCGGTGCGGGGCTACCGGCTGGTGCTTGACATGGAGGAGCTCCAGATCAGCCGCCCCAAGCGCGCCGCCGTGCTGGAGGCGCTGAACAATTATTTAGGAGGGGGATCTGAGGTGGCCGTGGCGTTCCGCATGACGATGCTCAATTCCCTCCGCTTTTACCTGACGCTGGTAGCGTCCACCCTGATCTTCCTGTGGTGCCAGAAGCGCTGCCGCTGGTGGCCGGTGTCCATGGCTGCCATCTGCGCCCTGGGGGTGGTGGGCATGACGGTGGTCAACTACTTTCTGCCGAACAGCGGCTTGAAAAACCTGTTCGTCTTCGGCGGGGCCATGTTGGTGGTGATCGCCATGGCCACGGCCTGCTTTGAGGTGCGGGTGGAGGAGGCCGTGTTCTGCGCGGTGGCGGGGTACAGCGTGCAGTTCATCGTCTCCCTGTGTGGGGAGATGGTCTTCCGCATCTTCTCCCTGTCCGCCCAGGAATATTTTCTCTGCCAGGCGCTGATTACAGCCGCCGCCGCACCGGTGGCCTATTTTCTGCTGGGCCGCCGCTTGAAGCAGGGCCAGAACCTGGACTTGGACCGGCGCTCCCTGCTGCCCCTGGTGGCGGGGGCGGTGCTGGGGGAAGTGGTGCTGTGCTACAACATGCGTATGCGGTGGATGCTGTACGACCACCGGGCCTATATGATCTATGACGCTATCTTATTGATCCTGTGCAGCGTATTTATCCTGGTATCTCAGTTTGCCCTGCTGGTGCAGCGCAATTTGGAGGACGAGCTGAAGATCATCAGCCAACTTCGCCGAAAGGACCGGGACCAATACCAGATCGCCAGCGAGACCATCGACCAGATCAACCAGAAATGCCACGACATGCGCCACCAGATCCGCACCATCGGCCGCAGCGCCCGGGTAACCCCCGAGACCCTGGACGAGATGGAGCAGACCATCGACATTTACGACTCCATGGCGCACACCGGCTGCCGGGCGTTGGACATCATCCTCACCGAGAAAAGCCTCTATTGCCAGAAAAACAACATCGTTATCCACTGCATTGCCGATGGCCGGAAGCTGAGTTTTCTCCAGGATGTGGACATCTACTCCCTGTTCGGCAACCTGCTGGACAACGCCATTCACGCGGTGCAGGACCTGGAAAAGGAGCAGCGGGTCATCAACCTCACCGTCAAGCTGCACGGGGAGCTGCTGTCCATCAACTCCTACAACCGTTACGTGGGGGAGATGGTGATGCGCGACGGCGTGCCCGTTACCAGCGGCGACCCCCACCACCACGGCTTCGGCACCAAGAGCATTGTGGCCATTGTGCGCAAGTACGGCGGCACGGTGTCCTTCCAGGCCAAGGGCGGCATGTTTAACCTGAATATGCTCTTTTCCCTGAGCGATCTTGAAAAAACCGTCCAGGACGCCGGCGGCACATAGGCTCATAGATTTATGACGGCGCAAAAAAGCAGCGGCAAGAGGGGAATCCCTCTTGCCGCTGCTTTTTGTGCCTGCCTTCCCGTCCGCTCAGCCGCCCTCCGACAGGACGCGGGAGGCGTGGACCGACCAGAAGTAGTCCGCCCGGTAGCGGGACAGGGCCTCGGGCGGCACATAGACCGTTGCGTCCGTGCCGTTCAGCAGCCCCTGGCCCACCCGGCAGTCCGAAGGACGGGCGCCAAGCAGCGCGATCCGCTCCAGCCCGGGGCAGCCCGCAAACGCACCGTCGGCGATGGTGTGAATGTTCTGCTGGAGGACCACCTCCTCCAGCCGCCCGCCCCCCACAAAGGCGGCCTCGCCGATGGCGGCCACGGGCAGGCCATTCCAAGTGGAGGGCACCGTGAGCCGCTCCCGGCCCGCCCCCTCCGGGGTGAGCCCAACCACCGCCGCCCAGCCGCCCCGGTCCTCAAAGGTAAAGCAGGGCGCGTCGCTGTCGTCCCCCGCCCAGGCCCCGGCCTGGGCCAGCTCCGGCATGGCCGGGAGCGGGATGTCTGTGGGGTTGCTGTCCCCCAGCATGGCCTTGACGCCGCGCACCAGCAGCCGGGTATACACCGTCTTGCCGCTGGCGTTCAGGTGGAAGTTCGTGTCGTAGAACCACCCGGCGTCCAGCACGCTGTCGTTGGGGTCGCCCACCACCGGGACGCCCAGGGCGGACTGCACCGCGTCGAAAAAACCGTCCGGCCCCTCTGTCCCCTCCACCGCCAGGGCGTTCATGGGGCAGAAGGCGTACCACACCGCGGCCCCCTTGTCCCGCGCGGCCTGGGCGTAGGCCCGCGCCCGCCCCGCAAACTCCTCCGAGAGCAGCTCTCCGTCAAAACGGATGGGGGTGTTGGGGTCATAGCCCCCCCTCCATCACGTTCCGCTCGCACAGCGGGGACGCCACGTCCCCGGCGGCGTTGAAGGCGTCCCGGCGGTACACCCCCGTCCCCTGGGGCGGCCGGCCCCGGAGGACGGCGGCGCACTTGTCCGCCGCGAAATAGGGGAACTGCCCCGCCATCCGCCCCAGATACTCCTTGGGCAGGGCCCGCAGCAGCTCCCACGCCCCATCCGCCCCCTGCCACATCACCGCCGGGTCAAAAAAGCCGGACAGGGTCTGCTCCTGCTGCTCCGGGATGAGGATGACAATATCCCCCTCCCGCACCAGGTCCTGGGACAGGTCCAGCATCACCGTGGTGCCCAGGGCGGCGTACATCCCAAAGTTCACCACCGTGTAGCCGGGCAGCTCCCGCTCCATCAGGGCGCTGTCCACCCCGAAGGCCACGCCGCTGCCCCCCACCAGGATGATGCGGGGGCTGGGGGCCTCCTCCAGGTAGCGCACCTTGTGCTTCAGCTCGCCCATGAAGGTGTCCCCGTACTGGGCGGGGAGGAGGAACCCCCAGGCCAGCAGCGCCGCGGGGACGGCCAGCACCGCCAGCAGGGCGGCCAGCCAGGTCAAAACCGTTTTTTTCATAGCCACAGCACCTAAAATTGAAAATAGATGAAAGCATTCCCCCCGCCGCTTGCCAGGGACGCCCACCAGCCCAGGCCGATGGACAGCAGCAGGGCGGACGCCGCCAGCGCCCGGCGCCCGGCGGAGGCGGGCGGACAGGCGGGCAGCCGCTCCAGGAAATACAAACAGGCCAGGGCGGGCAGCACAAAGGGCAGGCGCTCCGTCGCCAGCGGGAGCAGCTCTCCGGCCGCGCCCCACCCCGTCCCCAGGCGGGACAGCAGCGTCCACGCGTCTGCCATGCTCTCCGCCCGGAAGAACAACCACGGGAAGGTGACCAGGGCGAAGGTGGCCCCCTGCCGCAGCAGGCCGGGCCCCCGGCCCTGGGGGAGGCGCGCCCCGCCCCGCCCTTTCGCCAGTACGGCGCACACCTGGTACAGGCCGTGGATGCCGCCCCACACCACGAATGTCCAGTCCGCCCCGTGCCACAGCCCACTGAGCAGGAACACCGCCATAATGTTGAGGCACCGCCGGGGCAGGCCCTTCCGGCTCCCGCCCAGGGGGATGTACACGTAGTCGGTGAACCAGGCCGTCAGGCTGATGTGCCACCGCCGCCAGAACTCCCGGACGGACCGGGCGGCATAGGGGGCCCGGAAGTTCTCCATCAGCTCCACGCCCAGCAGCCGCGCCGTCCCCCGGGCGATGTCGGAGTAGCCGGAGAAGTCGCAGTAGATCTGCACGCCGAACAGCGCCGTGGCCAGGACGATCGCCGGGCCGCTTGCCCCGCCGGGGGCGGCGTACACCCCGTCCACCAGGGGGGCCAGCCCGTCGGCCAGCACCACCTTCTTGAAATAGCCCGCCAGCAGCAGCCAGCCCCCCGCGGCCAGCCCCTCCCGGTCCAGCCGCCGCTCCCGCCGCAGCTGGGGCAGCAGCCGTTCCGACCGCTCGATGGGCCCGGCCACCAGCTGGGGGAAGAAGGAGATGAACAGGGCGTAGTAGCCGAAGTGCCCCTCCGGGGCGGTCCGGCCCCGGTACACGTCCAGCACGTAGGACAGGGCCTGGAAGGTATAAAAGGAGATGCCCGCCGGGAGGAGCAGCCGCCACCCGGGGCTTGCCCCCGCCAGCCTGGCGAAAAAGCCCGCGTATTTGAACACGCCCAGGCAGCCCAGGCAGGCCCCCAGCGCCCCGGCCAGGCAGGCCTTCCGGACGGCGGGGCGCTTCCCCTGGGCCGCGCCCAGCCCGCACAGCCAGGTGACCGCGACCACCGCCGCCAGCAGCAGCCCCGCCAGGGGTTCCCACCAGAAGTAGAACAGCAAACTGGCCGCCAGCAGCAGCGCCCAGCGCAGCCGGTGGGGCAGGGCCCAGTGGAAGGCCACCACCACCGGGAGGAACAGCAGGAATTCCAGGGTGTTGAAATTCATTTCCCGTCCCCCCTCCGGCAGAGGCCCCCCAGGGCGATGGCGGCCACCGCCAGCGCCAGGGGCAGCGCCTCCCCCAGCGTCCGCCCCTGGAGCAGGGCCAGTAGGACGGCCCCTGCCGCGCAAAGGACGGACAGCGGCCCCCACAGCCAGGACAGCTTTTCATGCAGCGCGGCCAGCGCGGCAAACAGCACCGCCCCCGCGGTCGCCGCCCACCAGAGGGCGGGGGAGAACAGCAGCTCAGCCATCGGATTCCACCAACCCATCTTGTATCATCTGCCCCCGCAGCCGGGGAATAAACCGCCGCGTATGGATGTCCACGCCCTCCGTGGACAGGTGGTTGTCCGTGCCATAGAGATAAACACCGCTCCACAGGGAATCCTCCAGCTCCGTGATCACGGGGACGCACAGCTCCCTGCGCAGGTAGGCGTCCAGCTCCGCCCGCGTCTCCGGGGTGCTGTCCGGGGAGACGGCCTGGGCATTCCGGGGGGAATAGGTAAAATACACCGCGACACCCTTGTCCATAAACCGCTGGTACATCTTGTTCAAAGGCCGGATAAACCGTTCCCGCGGGAAGGCGGACACGGCATACTGCACCGGGAGGCCGTAGATGGGGGCCTCGGTGTGGGCGTTGGGCCGGTAGACGACGTAATCCCCATATTCGTTGTAGCTGGGGCTGTCCACAGGCACGCCATCCTCGTCAAAGTCTGCCGGGGACAGGTCATAGCTTTTCGCCTCCATGCCCGCCTTTGCCGTCAGGTAGGCCTCCAGCGCGGGGAACACGTTGCTATATCTCCGCAGGTCCAGCCGGGCCAGGGTATCGCAGCTGGACTCCACCAGGTTGAAAAACGCCGCGTCCAAATCAGTTGTGGTGCAGAACTGCCGCTTAGATGCGTCAAACTCCGGGCAGTGCACCAGCACGTCCCCCGGGCCCATACAGGAGAGGATCAACTCCATCTGGGGCATGGCGTTGGTGTAGGCGTACACCCCCATGTTCACCACCTCGTAGCCGGGGAAAGCGGCGTCAATGGCGGCGCTTTCGAAACCGAAGCGGGTGGACGAGCCGGAAAACAGCACAATCTTCCGCCGGTCTTTCAAAGACAGCAGGCGGTCAAATTTGTCGGAAAATGTGTCAAAATAGGTGCCGCTGTACACCGGCGGCTCCGCCGCCCCCAGGTGGAGGGTGCGTAGCTCCCCGCAGCCGTCAAAGGCTCCGGCCACCGTGCGGATGCTGTCGAACATCCACACCTCCCGCAGGGGGCACCCGCTGAACACGCCCGGTTCCGCGGCATACAGGGTGTCAGGCAGGATAACGCGCCGGCACCCCGCCTCCGCAAACGCCCCCGAAGCGAGGGCACGGACGGGCAGCCCGCCCAGCCGCGCAGGGACGGTGACGGTCTCCTCCGCCCCCAGGTACGCGGTAACTACTGCGCCGTCCGGGCCCTCCTCCCACCGGAATAGCTCCGGATCGGACCAGGGGCTCCACTGGGCGTAAAGGGTGAGGCCGTCCTCCGCCAAAAGCCGCCCGCCCAACCCCACCGCTGTGCCCGAGCTGTCCGGGGCGGTGTTCCACCCGGTGAGGGTGTACCCCTCCCGGGAAAAGATGGGGCCGGCAGTATTCCACCGCAGGTGGGACGGGGCAATGAGTTGCCGCGTGAGGTCGGCCCCGGATCCGTCGTTGGGGTCGTAATACAGGGCTACCCTGCTCTTTTCCACCGTGAGGGACACTGCGGTAGAGTACCGCACGTCCCGCAGGGTGAGGGTGGCCGTCCCATCTTGGCCGCGGCGGATCCGCGCGGTTTCGCAGTCCGCGCCCACCACCTCATACCCCTCCCCACAGGTCAGGTGGAAGTGACGGTGCCTCCCCGCTCCACGGTGCGGGCGTAGCCGTCGCAGGTAAAGCCCTCCCCCTCCTCCAGCACCACGCGGCAGGGCAGGTCCGGGGGCTCGGCGGCGGGGCGGACGCAGCCGGACAGGCACGCCAGCCCCAGCAGCAGGGCCATCCATCCCCTTCCCTTCATATCCCCGCACCCCCTGTCCGGCTTCCGGCCATTTTTGCAAGCTTGGCATCTATTATAGCTGCCCGGCAAAAAAACGCAAGGGGAAACCCGCGGGGGCGGCCCCACCGGATTCCCTACCCGCCGCGCATTCCCCTTTATCAGAAGCAGCCGTTTGTACGCTTTTCATAAGATTTCCATGGTAGACCGGCAATCCATCAATTCCTTTTCTTCCCCCGGTTTGGCATACTTGCCTCCAGCCAATCCTTGAATTCGCCCAGGGGTATCTCCCCGTTCAAGCAGGCGTCCCGCTTCCGGACGGCTTCATACTGCCACTGCCGGAACTGTTTCTCTTTCAGGCTCCCGGCCTTCACCCTGGCAAAATACCGCTTGTAGTATTTTTGATAGACGTTCAGCGGGTTCTCACCGTTGTTATTTTTCAGCTTGCTCAGATACGTTTCCTGCGCCGCCAGCTGCTGGCAGTTGCGGCTTTCCCCAACCGCGACGCGGTCACAGTACGATCCGTGGTAATTCCCTTTGACTACAAAATATTTCCCACAGCGTTTGCACCTCTGGAATTCCACCCCGGCCTCCAGGATCTTTGTGAATTCCAGAAAGAGCATATCCCGCAGATTCTCACAGGCGTAGCTGGTGGAAATGAAGCAGTGGAACGTATAGCGCAGTTGCAAGATGTGTTCGGACAGACCGTATTCTCTGGCAAATTCCTTCTGCTCCGGGGTTAGCGGGATATCCAGGCTGAGGGGGCGGTCCGGGTCGCCCAGGTCAGCGCCAAACGGCATCACCGTACCGTGGGGCTCATAGGAATCCGCCTGAAATGTCTCCTGACGCATGTGGCCGGCTGGTACGCCTTTGATCTTGCACCAAAGCGCATAACGCTCCGATGGGTACAGCTGCCCCAGCACCTCCGGCCTGAACTCTTTGTCAAGGCAGAACTCAATCAGTTCCAAAAATTCTGCCTGCAGGAAGGAAACATACTGCTGGTAGTATTTCAAAGCCTGTACCGTTTTCCGTGTGAACTGGGGCGGGAAGCAGGCCGTGTAGAGGGAGGCGTAAAAGACCTCGCTCAGTGCGGGGAATATCTCGGCGTACAGTTCATAAAGGCGGATGATGCCTTCTTCCGCGCTGCGGATCTTGGCTGGAGCATCTGCGCTTTGCGTAAGCTCCCGATATGCTGGCACACAATGCTCGAATGCGGAGTTAAAGTCTGCATAGCAAAAATTCAAAAGGCCCTCGCCCAGCGGCACGCTGACTTCTGTGCCGCTGAACGCGTTTATCTTCCGCTCCGAGGATTCGTGAGGATAGATCGGTGGCGGTGTCCGAACCTCGAACGCCGGACCAAATTTCTTGAGGAGCTCTTGCCGGGCCTTGCGCCAACGCTCCACCTCCTCTACTTCCGGATCATCCTGATATGCTGTGGGGGCGGGGAGTTCCAGATCGCAGTAAAGCCCAAACAGCGTTTCAAATTCATAGGTAGGACAAACGCTGAGGTATAATTTCCTTTCATCTGAAAAGTAAGACACCTCGTTTTTGAAAAAGGCGGGCGAGAGATCGACGCAGCCATCCCAGCCGGATGCGTACCGTGCGGAGCTGGATTGCTGATATTCAGATGTGTCAAAATTATACTGAAGCATAGCCGCGCCGCCCTCCATTTTTGAAAATCAGGATGCTCCAGAAAACCGGGTAATCCATATTGCTTCAAACAATATTATGCAAAACCATTGGCAGGCTGTCAATTCTCTGTTATTCTTTTCCAAGGCGCAAGACAGACAACTGAATACCCACCACCGAAGAACATACTCCTTGGGCGAAGCACAGCCAAGATCCCTGTGTGGGGTGAGCGTGCCAACAGGGTGAAAACGGGGATCCCCGCAAAGCCGCCCCTGGCTTTGTGGGGGGAGGAGGAGCAGTGAAATGAGCGAACTTTCGGATTTATCCGAAAGCGAGTGATATGGAACTTGCGACGACAAGGGGCTGGGACAGGTACGGTGTGTGGCCAATCAAAATTCAATGAAAGGATTCCAAATGAAATTATCTGAGTACAAAAGTTATGATGAGCTGCCGCTATTTCTAAATGCGGCAATGGTGGCGACGGTACTGGGCGTATCGCCATCCAGCGGTTACGAGCTGATGCACGTCGTCGGCGCAAACTCCGCATCTCTCACTTCCGGCCAAGGCCGAAAGCTCGTTCGCTCCGTTGCGCCTCCTCTCCCCACAAAGCCAAAGGGCGGCTTTGCGGGGGCCCCATTTGTTTTTCCTGTGCTGAGGGTTGGCAGCCGGATGGTGGTGCCGAAGGAGAAGTTCGTGGAGTGGGTGGAACGGCACACAGGAGGGCAGCAGTGAGAGGTGCATGGTTAGTGACAGAATCACCTCCCAACGAATTCTGCCTGCCGCAGGAAGTATTCAAGCTCGGCCTGGGACATGGGCCGCTGCTGGTATATCTCTATCTGATCTACCGCAAGAGCCTGAAACATGGGGCGGACAAAATGAGCTGTGCCGTCATTGGCAAAGCAGTTGGACTGTGCGCAAAAACCGTGCATACACATCTGCGTATGCTGGCTGATGCTGGATTCATCAAGGTGAAGAAGCACGGGCAAACGTTCTTCTACATGCTGAATCCTATTGAAACTCACGTGCGCGAACAAAGCTATGCGGCACTCCGCAACCGCTGGATATCCTCAAAGCGACTATGGCTCACTGGTGAGGTGTTCAGTGCTGTGTTTCCCGTCCCCAACGAAGTGTTCCAACTTGGCCTCAAGCCCGGTGATCTGCTGGTGTACATCTATCTCCACTACCAAAAAGGTGTGCGGAGCGGACAGTGCTGGCCCAGCTATGCCACCATCGGCACGGCGGTGGGCATGAGCCGGAAAGCTGTTCAGAAGCACATTGGCTCGCTGATCAACAAGGGACTGATTCAAGCGGAGGAAACCATGATCTGCCGGAAGGACGGCTGCCGTTATAACGGCAGTCTGCTCTACACAGTCAAGCCAATTGAGCAGATTTTGAAGGAACACGAAAAGGAATCTCTCGCGCAATTGAAGCTGGCAGAGGCCCAGCGCAAGTGGGAGCGCCGCTGCCAAAAGCGTGGCCGCCCCCGTTCCGCGTTGTGAAGGCCCTTGTACCCCTCCTGCGCGCCGAGTGGCATCCGTACCACCTTCGAGGGCGTAAAACGCGGCGTTGGCCCCCGTGTGGCCAATTGTCGGGGAGCGGCCCCCTTGGGAATCAAAAGCGGAAAATTTTACTATGCCGTAATCAGTAGGGGCCACCCCGGGCACAGGACGAAGGACAGCTCAGAAGCCCGATTTTAGGGTAAGCAGGATAAACGCCGGCGTCACAAGTGACGCCCGGCAGGTCACATCGGCCCGCAGTGCGGACCGTTTTCAAAGGCTCCCGGGCTTCCCGGCGGGGCTCTTGACAGGCGTCTCTTTCCGGTGAAAAGTCGGGCGATGGTGTCTGTTTTTCCACAAACACAGCCGTCCCAACGGGTTGAGGCAGCGTCTATCAAGAATTTGGAGGTATTATGAGTACAGAAAACAAGGATCGTCTGGCCCTTCGTATGAAGCCGGACACCAAGCGAAAGATCGACCAGTGGTACAAGGCGGCGGGCTGTGGCAGCCGGAACCAGTTCGTGGAGCGGGCGGTGAATTTCTACGTGGATCACCTGGCCGTCCAGGATGACAGCGGCACGCTGCCCAGGGCGGTGCTCTCGTCCCTGGATGGGCGGCTTGGGATGTTTGAGGACAGGCTCTCGTCCCTGATTTACAGGCACTCGGTGGAGTTGGACATGGTAATGGGTATTCTGGCAGACAGCTACGAACTCACCGAGGAGGATCTGCGCCGCCGCAGGGCAGAGAGTGTGCAAAACGTGAAAGGCACAAATGGGCGGTTATCCTTTGAGGAAAAAATCCGCAGGCCGGATGACGGCGTGGAGGACGAATGGCCCGACTGATTTTGAAAAGCCCGTTCCTCAAGGGCGGCAAAGGCGCGGGCGGTCACGCCAGGTACATCGCCACACGGGCGCGGGTGGCGATGGTGCCCGATGGCCGTCCGCCACAAAAAAACAGGAGCAGCTCATCTCTCAACTGACAAAAGATTTTCCTGCCGCAAAAAAGCTGCCGGAGTACAGCGGCTACCGTGACGCCCCCACCAAGGTCAACGCCTCGGCATTCATCACACGGACGCTGGAGGATCATTGGTCTGACGTTCAGCAGAGTGATATCTACGCGCAGTACATCGCTACCCGTCCTCGTGTGGAGCGCGTAGGCAGCCACGGCCTGTTCGGCGATGAGGACTACGTGGATTTGAAAGAAGTGACTGCTGAGCTGCAAAGCTGCGAGAAAAATGTGTGGACGCACATCATCTCGCTGAAACGGGAGGATGCCGCCCGCCTGGGCTATGACAGCGCCAGGACATGGCGCAACCTGCTCCGTGCCCACCGCAACGACATCGCCGCCGCCATGAACATCCCGCCCAACGAGTTCCGCTGGTACGCTGCGTTCCATGACGAGGGCGACCATCCCCACGTCCACGTGATGGCGTGGTCTGCCGGGGACGCACCCGGTTATCTCAGCCCGGTAGGTATTGAGAAAATCAAGTCCAAGCTAACTAACGATATCTTCCATCAGGAGATGCTCCACATCTACGAGCAGAAAAGTCAGTCTCGGAATGATCTGGTGGCAGAGGCCCGCCGTGCCATGCTGGAGCTGGCTGACGAGATGAAGCACCATGTTTGTGAGCACCCGGAAGTTGAAACGCTCCTGCTGGCGCTATCCCATGATCTAAAAAACGTGAAGGGCAAAAAACAGTACGGCTATCTCTCCAAACGTATGAAAACCCAGGTGGATGAAATCGTGGATCAGATGGCACGGCTGCCCTCGGTAAAGTCGTGCTATGAAAGGTGGCTGGAGCTTCAGCAGGAGGTAAACGAGTTCTATTCAAGCAAGCCGGTAGAGCGTGTGCCGCTGTCCCAGCAGAAGGAATTCCGTGCCATCCACAATGCTGTTATTCAGGCGGCACTCCGTCTGGGGCACCTCACTTTTGAGGACAGGCATATGGAGCGGCACGATGAGCCGGACGATATCCTCCGAGACGGTGAAACCTGCCAACGGCTATGGTCTGTAATTTGCGATGACAGCTTCCCTCTGGATCTACGCGATAAAGGGGTGGAGCGGCTTCGCACACAGGCAGAAAATGGCGAACCCTACGCCCAGCTTCTCCTGGGCAGGCTGTATCGGGACGGCCCGCTGCTCACGCCGGACTGGGTGGAGGCGCGGTGTTGGTTCGAACAGGCGGCGCGAGAGCTGCCGGGCGTGCAGTACGCGCTGGGTAAGTTGCTGCTGGCCGATGACGCAGAAGTCCATAACCGGGAGCAGGGCATCCGCTGGCTGACGCAAGCCGCTGAGGGTGGGCACGAATTTGCCGCCTACCGTCTGGCCAAGGAGCTTTTGAAAGATGGAAATGTGACGGAGGCCCTGCCTTGGCTCACAATGTCGGCGGAGGCTGACAACCCCTACGCAGAATATATGCTGGGCAAGCTGTATTGGGAAGGTGAAGATATCCCCCAGGACATGGAGCAAGCCATCCACTGGCTGACCCAGGCAGCGAAACAGGGGCACACCTATGCCCAGATCCTGCTGGAGCGGCAGGATAGTCCCTCTCTGCCCCCCGCCATCCTGGCGGTCAACAGTCTGCTCCATTCGATAGGACAGATCTTCCAGGACAACGCCCGGACAATGGACAGCACCCGTGGCCAGCAGTTCACCGACCGCAAACTGCGGCGCAGGATCCAGGAAAAGAAGATCGCCATGGGCCACAAGCCGGACGACCACGAGGAGCAGGGTTGGGGCGGCTTGGCCATGAGGCGACGGGAAAGCGGCCTCCCGCAGAGCGGGGGCCGCTGAACTCCTACATCGTCATTTTCGGGGTATAGTCCGCCGCAATGTCCTCCTCTACATCCCCCTCGGCATCGGACACTAAGCCGGATGGCTGCTGGGCCATCACCAACTCCCGGAGGATGTGGGTTCTCTTCTCGGCGGCAGACGCAATGGCCTCAATCCGATCACCGCCGACGAGCTCCCGTGACCGGTCATCGGCCAGGGTGCCCCGGATCAAGGTGCCGATATCCGCAAGCGCATCGGGATTGACCCAGTCAAAAGAGGACACCAGTTTGAGCTGTTCCGCGTGATGCTGCTTGAACGGCTTGCAGACGATATCCCGCTCTACCCCGATCCGGGGTGCCGTCCTGTCATAGCCCAGAGAGCTGCCGCTGTCAAAAATCGGAGCCATACCAAGCCATTCCAATGTCTCCGGATTACGGAGCAGGCCAAAATTATTGAGATGGCGATCCTCGTTGGCAATCAAATAATCCAGCACAATCATCCTGTCCAAGGCTGGTACAATGTCCCCCACGCCGAGGGCCTGACAACAGTTTATGAAATGCTGGTATACAGAGGTGCTGTTGTCCTTCCTCATCGTCCGCATGATCCGCCACGCGCTCACCAATTCTGTGTTTGGGGAGACAAAATCCTCGCACACACTGTAGGGGCGCCCATCGTTCCAGATAAGGGTATAGGGAATATGCGGGATGCCAAGACACTCCATAATGCCGGACACAATGACCTCATTGAAGGGCTGCTGCTGAAAGGGGTCGCTGCCGCCCTTGACAAGACAGCGGCTGCCGTTGATGATCTTCCACCGCTTCTTCAAAAATCCGTCCGAAGTGTTGTCCGGGGAACTGAAATCAAAGCCGGTCTCCTTCTTCGGCCGTCCAAACAGAACATCACCCATGTCGGCAGAGAAGGGATTATCAAAAAAGTTGACCTGATCCCAGGTGAAACCAGCTCCCTGAGGACAAATCCAATAGTGGTCAGAAAGGCTGAGTCCGTAGCTGCGGAGCAGAAGCAGACTCGTACTGGCAACATCCAGTGTCTCCAAGGCCTCTCGAATCCCGGAACGGCTGGCGGGGATAGAACGGTCTGTCCACCACTCATTCAAGGCTGCGCGGTCAACTGTGCCATTAAAAGAGCAGGTACCAACAGGCAGATGTTCCGGCATCAATACATTGTCTATCCTTTGGATAAAGCCGGTTGCTTCATCCAGCTCCAGCTCCGCGACAGCAAGCCGCTTATGCATCAGGGTACAGACCACACGGTTCCCTCCCATCCAATCACGTTTATGTGGGTTCAGTATAGCACAGACGGCGGATGCTTGCAAACGAATCCTGGGTGTGGCCGCGCAAAACCTGCACCGCAGAAAACAATAAAGGGCACGTTGGCGCTATGCAATCTGCTTCGTTTGCATCGCTGTTTTCTCCACGCTGTTGCGCTAATTGTTCTTGACTTCCCGGAGCCCCTTCGGCATGGTTGTGTTTGCCAAAAGCACAACCATACTGGAAGGAGCGCCACAGCATGAACAGAACCCGAGAAGCAATTTTTATGGGGATCGGCATCCTCGCCGGTCTCGCTCTGAGCGGCCCCGCCGCTCACGAGGCAGACTACCTCACCGCCAGACCCAGCACACAGACATTCTACATCAACGGCCAGCAAACAACCCTCACCGCCTACGCCATTGGTGGCAGCAACTACGTTCGGCTCCGGGATATCGGCAGAACAGTGGACTTCGGCGTGACCTACGATGCCGCCACCAACTCCGTCCACATCGACCCGAACGCACCCTACGTTGAGGCGGTGACCATTCCCGCATCGACCACGCCCTTTCCACAAATTGTCACCGAGGAACGCGTGCAGGCCGCCCTGGCGCAACTGAAACAGACCTACCCCACTGGAACTACCTACCCCATTCCCTACCGTTCCACCAGCGGCAGGCCCTACTACCGGGGAACCCACTGCTCCGGCTGGGCCACGCTGTGTTCGGATGCCGCGTTTTGGAATCTCCCCTGGCGCAGAATAGACCGTCCCAACTGGGAACAGCTCAGGCCCGGTGACCTGGTGGAGTATCAAAACTGTGAGTCTTACCATGTGGTAGTTGTGGTGGGCAAGACGGACGAGTACATCAAGATCACCGAGAGCGGCACAAACAACCACGTCCGCTGGGGTGGGCAGTCCTTCCGCTGGTGGCTGGAGGAACAGTCCCATTACATCAGCTACACCCGGTACCTGCAATAGCGTGTGCCACGGCGAATCGACGGGGCCGCTCCGCATCTTCCGCACTCTCCACCGGGAAAAGGGCGGCAGGCTGGTAGCGGGCGACACCAAGACCTATGCCGGAACGCGGAAAATTGTCCTGCCGCCCAGCACAGCAGAGTTGCTGCGGGAGCGGAAGAAAAAGTCCTTTTCTCCTTGGATTTTCCATGACCCTCTCCGGCCCGAAGCCCCCGTTAACCCCAGTAGTGCCTATAACCAGCTGAAGAAACTTCTGGACATAACGGGACTGCCCAGCATCCGCTTCCACGATCTACGTCACACATTTTCGACCCATGCGCTGGCCAGCGGGGTGGATGCCAAAACCCTGTCCGGCATCCTCGGCCACACAAAAGCGTCCTTCACGCTGGACACTTACACTCACACCACTGGCGATATGCAAAAGCGGGCCGCCGATATCGTGGGCGGCTTCCTGACTGATTACCTTGGAGAGGAGATGAAACCTTGGCAAAACGCAGAAAACGCGGCGACAGCGGAATAAGCCTGAGAAAAGATGGCCGCTGGGAAGGGCGGGCGGTCATCGGCTGCGATGATAAGGGACTCCCTGTTACAAAAAATGTCCTCGCAAAAACCAAGAGCGAGTGTGTGGCAAAGCTCAAGGCTCTGCAAGACAGCATCCAGGCCCCCTTACCTGAGCAGCCGAAACCCGGTATTCTCCTGGCTGATTGGTTGGATTTTTGGTATCAGAGCTACAAGAAGCCTAACCTTCGCCTCAACACCCAGATGTCCTACGGACGACGTATTTACCAGCACATCATCCCCGCACTGGGCGGCACCCAACTGAACAAGCTGACAACTAATGATATCCAGCAGTTCTACACCAAACTCAAGCAGAGCGGCAGGCTCCTCCGGGCTGAACTCTACGGCAAGGGTCTCTCCGACCAGACCGTCCGGGGCATCCATACCACCCTCCATGCCGCACTGGACAAAGCAGTTTCTGAAAAGCTCCTTTTCCGCAACCCCGCAGACGGCTGCCGTCTCCCTCCCGCCAAGGCCAGGGAGATGCAGGTGCTATCCCCGGAAGAAATTCAGCGGTTGCTGATCCAGGCCAAAGAAGACGGCTGCTTTGAGCTTCTCCTGCTGGAACTCTCCACGGGATTGCGCCGGGGCAAGATCTGTGCCCTCCAGTGGAATGATCTCAACTTCCGTACCGGGGAACTTCGGGTGGAACGGCAGGTTCACCGGGTCAAAGGAGAGCTGGTGGTCTCCCCGCCCAAGACAAAAGCCTCCAATCGGAGCGTGATCCTTCCCGCCCCTGTGGTGGAAGTCCTCAAGGCATACAGGGAAACCGTGGATTCCAAGTGGATGTTCCCTTCTCCGAGCAATGAGGACTCTCCCAGAGATCCTGCTGCTGTCCGAAAGCGGCTGCAGACAGTTCTGGAGCGGGCTGGGTGCAAAAGGTCAGATTTCATAACTTCAGACACACATTTTCTACAGTATCTCTGGAACATGGTATGGATGTGAAAACCCTCTCCACCATCATTGGCCATGTCTCCAGCAGCACCACGCTGAACGTCTACGCCCACGTTACCGACGAGATGCGCCGGACGGCGGCAGTGAAGATCGACCAAGGCATTGGTAAAGCTGAGCCACCGGCGGGGAGTGGAATGACACCCCGGAAACCCGCCCCCAGCACCTTCCAAGCCCACAAGGGACAGCGGCGCAAGGCTGGTACAGGCTGCGTTACCCAGATCAGCGAAAAGCTCTGGGAATGGCGGTACTCCCCGATCTGGTCAGACGGCCAAAAGCACGCCCGCAACGTCTACGCTCACAGCGAGGAGGAGTGTGAAAAACTGCTGGCAGATATAATAGCAGAGATGAGGGCGGAAATCGCTGCCGAGAGAGAACAGCTGAAAGCCGAACCCAAAGCTGGCTGACAAAGTTCCATTACCCGCAGCGGAAATATCATAAGCCCAGAAACGCGGTTGCTGCTTCCCATTTATATAAGTACTGATAGAACTCCAATATACGATTTTCCAAAATCTAAGCCGCTTAGTTGCAAAGCACATGAATTGGAATCAAAACTCTTGACATTTGATTTTAATTGTGCTATTATTCGCGATAGGAGGTGTACTATGAATGCTTTTGAGCCAAAGGCGCTACCACTTACTGAGACAGATCTTGTCCCTGATGTCTACTTTGATGCGTTGATCGATGCAACTGCCCGCTTAGAAGTTTACAAAAGCAAACTTGATGGTAGTAAGCTGGATCGTTCTTGGTTCCTTCCAACGCTACAGCAAAAAGAGGCCCTGGCGTCCTCCCTGATGGAGGGCACACAAGCCACATTGGACGGGGTGCTTGTGGATCAGATCAATCCAAGTGAAAAAGACAAAAATATGTATGAAGTTCGCAATTATTTATATGCGGCAGATCAGGGTTACCAGTACCTTCGCGGGGGAAACTTTTCCATAGAGTTTATTTTAACTTTGCATAAGCAGTTGATGCAAGGGAAGGTACGCCGGAATAAGGCCACGATTCCAGGACAATTTAGACGCGAACAAAACTATATCGGGCAGGGGAAAAAAATCTCATACGTCCCTCCGACTGCGGACAAGGTCGATGGACTAATGAAGAACTTTGTTGACTACCTCAACGCCCCAGCAGACAAACTCAGGCCTTTGGTTCGGGCAGCAATTATCCACGCGCAGTTTGAAACCATTCATCCCTTTATGGACGGCAATGGACGCGTAGGAAGAATCCTAATCCCACTATATCTGTTTAAGCAGAATCAAATCGAATCGCCCTATTTTTTTATTAGTGAAGCACTGGAGCGGGACAAGTTCAAGTACTATACCCTGCTAAATGACATCCGCCAAAAGAATGATTGGAGCCACTGGATAAAGTTTTTTCTTGAAACAGTTGAACAGCAATGCACCAAGTATATCGCGGTAGTGGATAGCATCAACAGCTTATATGAAAAAGATTTAGCACGCACAAGAGAGGTGATTGGCAACAGCAAAGTTGTGGATTTGGTCAATCTCCTGTATAAGTACCCTGTAATCACGGCCTCCGTTGTCACCCAATTCACAAATATTTCTCCGGCAACAGCAACTCGATATCTTAATATATTGACGGATCTCCATCTTCTGTATACGGACGGCAAAGCCCGTAATCGAGTGTTTTTTTACTATGATCTGTTGAATGTTATCCGAACATAGTTTATTTTTGTTATCAAAGGAGTGCGAAAAAACACCGCCGATCACCAATGCCAAGTGAAGGGCGGTGCCTCGTGCTGACAAGAGCATATAAAAGCTATACTCTGTCGTGTGGCAACTTCATTGTACCAGCTTTTTGTGGCAAATGCAATAGGGACTTGTCAGCGGAAAGGATATGTGAACGGGCGTTCCTCCTTTGAAATATATACTACAATTCCAGGGAGATATTTATGAAAAAAGTAGTTAAGACGGGCGAGACAGTTTCCACTTCCGGGCAGTATCGCCCACAAGGTAGTAATCACGAATACACCTTTGTGGCGGGCAAGCGAGTCCCACCCACCGCATCGGGTGTAACCAAGTTCACGTTGGTTGACCCAACCAAACATAAGGAGGGATAAAAAGTGAAATTCCTCGGTGCAAAAATCAGGGAGCAAAACGTCACATTTGGCATCATGGCTGTAAAGCCATATATTCTGCATGACCCTGTTGCCAGAGAGAATATGCAAGACTTTGGGGTTCGCGTTTTTGGATATGTACCCATTGTCTTGGTGGCAAAAAACGCGAGGGGTATTCCCACATATTGGGGACGCCAAGACATCGTCAGATTTTTGGCTAAGGTTCCGCCCCAGTGTATCCCTTGGAAGAAATACACCATCGCAGCATGATTTCAACGGATGCCCCCGAGGGTCGATTGCCTTTGGGGGCATCTCAATATCTATCTGCCTAAGTTATTGCATGGGTAGGTGCAATTAACTTTTTTCTGGCATTCCTTGTTTTCAGAGTAATTCCCATTACTGTGTCATCGAAAACATAAATTTGGGCAGATATCACTCCATCGGCTCTTGGAACTGTATCACCGTCCATAAGGAAAAATTGTTTAGCCTGTATCGGCAATTTAATCAATAAATTGTTTCTGAGGGTATAATTAGATATCTCACCCCGCTGCTTTTGAAAATATATACTGAAGATGAATTTCCGCACTTCTCCAAACTGAGTACATCAGAAGGCCCCAGTGAACCGATTTTTTCTGTCTGTGGCTGGTTATGTGGTCACCATCATACCAGCACCATACACATAGGGAAGCCTGTAAAATTTGCAACGATGGATTACACCAGTGTCTTCAAAGAGAAATCAAATATCTAAGATGATCAAAAAGCCTTCATGGTCGGTAAAATGTAAAATTTGAACCGCACTGCCAACTGACAGCACGGTTCAAATTTCAATGTAGCCTTTTTTATGGTCATCCACCTTGTCGGCTTGGCCTTATATGCACATCTTCCTATAGCGAATGGCATTTTGATGTGCTTGCTCCAATCGAACCGTTTCGGCAAAAGCCTCGGCTGCGTCACTGGACTGCCCCAGCCCCAGCCGGGCCAGCCCGATGAGGTAGTGGCAGTGGGCCCGGTTCTTTTTGTCCAGGTCATCGTCAAAGATCAAGAAATCCGGCAGGGACACCGCGAAATAACTTACCCGCACATGGTCAAACATATGCCGCTCACCGTAGTCCAGCAGCTTGTTAAACCGCGCCTTGGCCTCCACCGGCCTGTCCAGCTTCTCCAGCGCCAGGCCCTGGTAATAGATCATATCGGCAGGCTGGTCGTTGTAGTACATCATCCCGGCGGGCTCGTCGGTGCCCACGGCAGCCCGCTCGAAGCAGGTCCGCGCCTGCGCCAGGTCCCCCAGCTGCTCCTTCACCAGCCCCAGGTAGTAATTGACGTGGTTGTCCTTGGTTCCCTCCAGTTTGCCCTCACCCAGGTTCTCCGGGTAGGACGCTGTGCGTAGCAGATAGTCCTCCGCCTGCTCCCAGCGGCCCGCGGCCATGGCCTCCCGAGCCAGCTCCACCAGGGCAGTGGTGTACTGGGTGGTCACCTTGCCCTCACCGCCCTCCCACGGGTGGAACCGGTTTGCCATGATGAACGCATACGCCTCCCCATAGCGCCCCAGCAGGTTGAGCAGGGTGGCGTACTCGATTTTCAGGTCGTCCCGCTTCAGGAATACATCCCGGTTTGCCTCGTACCGAGCCAGACGCTCCTCCACAGGCATCTCCAGCTTTTTGTACAGCTGATCCAGCTCCAGGAATACCCGGGCGTCCTGGGGAGCCAAGGCCCAAGCCTTCTCCATGGCCTCCCGTGCCTCTGCGCTGTTATGCCGTTTATTGTAATAGGCCAACGCCAGGTTGCGCCACACAGTGGGGAACTCCGGAGCCAGCCAGGCGGAGTGCTCCCAGTTTTCCATGGCGGCATCGTATTGCAGTTTGTCGTACAGCAGGCAGCCCAGGTAGTAGCAGGCCTTCGCCGGCTTCTCGGCGTGCCCCTTGGCGTACTCCAGCACAATCAGATCCTCCAGCTTGTTGGGGAAGCAGTAGGCGGCGGGGCAGTTCTCCGCCTGGATCAGCGCCGCCCCATCGTCCAGCCCCAGCCTTCCTTGATAGTACGCCTTGTAGTAGTACAGCATGGGCCATGGCTTTTCGCACGGCTCCAGTACCTCAATAGCTTCGCCGTAAGCGCCGAACTGGGCATAATCCCGGGCGACGCGCAGCCAGGTCTCATGGAAGTCCCGGGCCAGCGCCGTGACGGCCTCCCTCCCTTCGCCGTCCAGCCGGACCAGCTCCAGCCGGGAAAGGTAGTCGAAGGGGTCGATGGCAAGGCTCTCCGCAATCCATGCCCGGGCCGCTTCCTCCCGGCCCAGCTTCCGCAGCAGATAAGCCTTCAGCCCGCGAGCCTTCACGTTGTGCCAGTTCTTCACCAGGCCCTTTTCCACCAGCTCCAATGCGCTGTCCAGATTTCCGCGGATGGATTCGATGCAGGCCAGGTAGTAGAACCCCATCTCCTGCTGCTCTGCGGACCAGGTGGATTTGTAGAAGGCGTCAAAGGCTTCGTTCAGCCTGCGCTGATAGAACAGTGTCAGCCCCAAATTGTAATACGGCTCGGAATCATAGGGGTTGGGGTTTTTCCAGGTGCACCGCTCCAGAGCCTTGCGGAAATACTGCTCCGCCCGCTCAAACTGTCCCCGGCGCAGCAGCAGCGAGCCGTAGGCGTTGTTAAGCCGGATATCCCCCGGGTCCCGCTTCAGCCCCTCCAGATAGTATGGGTCGGGACGGTAGGTGGCATGGCGGTACTGCTCGATGTGCAGGCCGGTGAGGTAGAGCTCCTCACAGGTCATGAGTTTCTCCGGGTCCTTGGCTGCTTCCGCCGGATCGGGGAGCTTGGGGATCTTCCGTTTCAGCGGGGTATAGGACACCAATTCCCGTGCTCCGTCCAGCACCTTCAGGGTCAGCTTAGTCTCGTCCTCCACCGCGCAGGGCACCATCTTTTGATAGGTCTGCACAGGAGAAAGTACCGTCTCCTCATCCAGCAGCACCTTGCTGCCATCAGTGAGCAGAATCCGGGCATGGGGATATTTCCCGCTGGCATACACCGTCACAGTCACGCCCTCCGCCCCGGTTTCCAGGTTCACCACCGCGTCGATGGAAGCGTTTTTCACCGCCCCCACCGCCTTATAGGGCATGAAGTACTGGGTAAAGGTCTTTTCCTCAAAGGGCTTGAGCCAGGTGAAGTCGGGCTGGTTATCGGTGTACACCCCGGTCATCAGCTCCACGTAGGGGCCGTCCTCGTCGGTGAGGTTGCGGTCCCAGGCCCTGCCGAAATCGCCGCAGCCCCAGGTCCACTGCTTTTTGCCCGGAGAGATGTGGTGGTCGGCCACGTGGAGGATGCCCGCGCCCCGGCCGTAGTCGTAGCCGCCCACAAAGTCGAAATCGCTCCGCTCCGCCATGTAGGAGGTGGGCACGGGGATATTTTTGTACCGGGAGATGTCCACCCCCGCGCTGTAATCGTGTTTATAGTACTCCCCCGTGGCAATGGGGAACCGGGACACGTCCCGTTTGCCGTGGTCCATCACCGCGTGGACGTCTGGGGGAAAGATGGACTGGGTGTTTTCATTCACCGGGACGGCGGGGTTGGCCCACCACAGGAAGGTCTGAGGCAGGGGCGTGGGATTGTAGAGCTGGCCTTTGATCTCGATGTACGCCTTGCCGGGGTACAGGGTGAAACTGGCCTCCCCCCGGGTGCCGTACATCTGATCCACGTCGGACACCCGGCAGGTCTTGGATCCGTCCGGATTTTCGATGAGCAGATAGTCCACCGGGAAATATGTGGTGGGCCGGTGATGCTGGGGCCAGTTGAACTCGATGCCGCCGCTGATCCAGGGCCCACACAGCCCCACCAGCGCGGGCTTTATGACGTGGTTGTAGTACACGAAGTCGTAGTCGTTGGTCTTGTCATAGGCCCGCTGGATGCGTCCGCCCAGTTCGGGAAGGATCATCACCTTCAAATACTCGTTCTCCAGCCATACCGCCTGGTATCCCTTCTCCGTCTTCACGTCGGACACCGTCTCAATGGTGGGATAGGGGTACACCTTCCCGGAGCTGCCCTGGTATACCCGGCCCTCCAGGAACATGGGGTTTTTGTCCGCCTCGCCGATCTCATAGGTTGGGAGCACGACCTGTTCTTCCCAGATCTTCACACTATCCATCCCTGACGCCTCCTTGAATTCATGTTTCCGATTTGATAAGAGTATAGCCTGTTTTACCTAAGTTTTCAATCCCTGCGGTTGCCCTGTCATTTTGAAAAATTGCTTTCACTTTCTTGACTGGAAGCGGCTTCCCCCATATAATAAGATTGAACGTGAATAAATGGAGGGTGTCCATATGCTGTCCACAGAATCCCTTGTTGCTCCCGGTTCCGATTACTATATCTATACGCCCAGCACTCAGGCTCAGGGTCTGTTTCTCTACCCGCTCATTGTGGGCCATTTTCAATATTTGCCCGGCTATTGCCTGCGCAGGACCTCCCTGGACAGCTTTCTTATCATGCACATTACCCGGGGCGGCTGCGAGGTTGAATGCGGCGGACATCGCTTCCGCGCCCGGGAGGGACAAATCGTGATGCTGGACTGCTACGCCCCTCACGCCTACCACACCGCCGACGGCTGGGAAGCGGAATGGCTCCACTTCGATGGGCCCTGCGCCCGGGGCTATTTCGACGCCATTCTGGCCGGAGGCAGTCCGGTGATCTCGCTGAAGAACAGCTACCGCTTTGAGAAAAACCTGCGTAAGGTCTGCGCCCAGTTCCGGGACGCCGCCCCCGTCCGGGAGGCCATGCTGAACAACTACATCGTGAACCTTCTCACCGAGCTGCTGGTGAGCCGGGAGGCCGCCAACCCCGGGGCTCAGTCCACCGGCATTATCGAGGACAGCATCGCCTACATCAACGACCACCTGACCCAGGAGCTCTCACTGGAGGACCTGGCTGCCCAGGCGGCGCTGAGCCCCTTTTACTTCAGCCGGCTGTTCAAAAAGGAAACGGGCTTTTCTCCCCACCAGTATATCCTGGCCACCCGGATCAGCAACGCGAAATTCCTGCTCCAGAGTACCGGCGATTCCGTGAAAAAAATCTGCTTCACCGTAGGCTTCACCAGCGAGAGCTGCTTCTGCACCGCTTTTAAAAAGGAGACGGGCCTGACGCCCAGCGATTACCGGAGTCAGATCCGCGGGCTTTGATGGGAAACGGGGAACAGCCCATACGGACTGTTCCCCGTTTGCTGCTGTGGGATGTAAGGACTGTTCCCGGCGGATCGCTTAGTCGGCGGCTTTGCCCATGACCTCCTTGTAGGTCTCAGGGGTGACGACCACAGCGTCCACAGCGGTCTCCATCTCGGGCGTCTTGCCGTCAATGATGTCGTACAGGACCTCCACGGAGCCGGCACCAACGGAGTCGGAGGAGAAGTAGGCGGAGGCCTTCATGCAGGTGCCGTCGGCGCCCTTGTCATTCCACTCGTCCTTGGCCATGTAGGCGCCCAGGCCCACCACGCAGGCGTCGCCGTCCAAGCCCATGCTCTCCAGGGCGCGGACCGCGCCGATGCAGCCTTCCTCGTTGGCGCCGGTGACCAGCCACTTCTTGATCTCTGGGTGGGCGGTGAACACGGCGTTGGCGGCGGTGTTGCCCTTGTCGGTGGTGCCGTCATAGTCGGCCTTGAAGATGCGGGCGGTGTCGAAGTCGGGGCAGCCGGCGGTAAAATTGTCGTACTCGCCCTCGGCGCGGGGCACGCAAGAGGACACGGTGTCCATGGTCATAATGAGAAGGCCGCACTCAGGATCGTTGACCAAGTCGTTCTCCTTGGCGTAGTTTGCCAGCCAGTCACCGTTGGCCTGTCCGATGACGTAGGCGTTGATGCCCACCCAGGGGGCCAGCTTCTTGCCGTCGCCGTCCTGGAGGGCGTCGTCAGCGGCCACGATGGGCAGGTTGGCCTCATTGCACTTGTCGATGACGGCCTGGGACATGGTCTGATCGGGGATACAGGTCACGATGCCCTTGGCCTTGTTGGCAATGGCGTTGTCGATGGCTTTCAGGTACTCCTCAGGGCTCATCTTGGCGTCCACAAAGATGAACTTGTCGCCCCGGGCTTCCACGGCGGCCTGGGCAGCCGCGCCCTCGTCGATGAACCAGGTCTGGTCGCCGGCCTTGTAGATGCCGTAAACCACGCCCTGCTCGGCGCTGTCGCCGCCCTCGGGGGCAGTGGATCCGGCGGCGTCGGGAGCCTTGGACTCGGGGGCCTTGCTCTCAGCGGGGGTGTCGGTGGTACAGGCGGCCAGGCTGAACAGCATGAGCGCGGCCAGTAGGAAAGATACCAGTTTTTTCATTTGCTTTTCCTCCTTAAAATTTTTGGTTCCTTCTATCCTATCTAAACAGGGGCGGGCCCCTATATAGATCCTTACAGGTTCTTCATAGAAGCGGCCAGCAGATCCTTTTCCCGCTTCTGCTTGCGCAGGTAGTCCGAGGTCAGGGCAAACAGCAGCAGGCCGCCCCGGGCCACATAGTGCCAGAAGGTGGGGACCTCCACCATAATCAGGCCGGTGTTGAACGCCTGGATCAGGATGATGCCCAGGAAGGTGCCGAACATATCGCCCACGCCGCCTACAAAGGACACGCCGCCCAGGATGACCGCGGTGATGGCGTCGAATTCCAGGTTGACGTTGGCGGCGGGCTGGCCGGAGTTCATGCGGGCGGCGAAGATGATGCCGCCGATGGCGCACAGGATGCCCATCATCACATAGCTGACGGTAATGATCCGCTTGGGGTTCAGTCCGGCCAGACGGGCGGCGTCCTGGTTGCCGCCGATGGCGTAGACGCTGCGGCCGAACTTGGTCTTGGACAGGATGATTCCAAAGATGAGGATGCACACCAGCATGATCCACACCGACAGGGGAATGTTCAGGAAACGAAGCTTGCCCAGAGACAGAAATGCCTTATTGCTGATGGCCACCGGCTTGCCATCGCAGATGATGTAGGCCGCGCCGCGGATGATGGACTGGGTGACCAGGGTGGCGATGAAGGCCTCCAGATGGATCTTATTCACCATGAAGGCGTTAAACAGCCCGATCAGGATGGCGAAGGCGATTGTGATGAGCACCGCCGCAAAGAAGGGCACACCCATGCTCACCAGCAGGGCGGCCATGGTTCCGGAGAAGGCGGCCACCGAACCGGGGGACAGGTCGTTCTGCCCGGCGATGATGAGGTAGGTGTGGCCGATGGCCACCAGGCCCACCAGGGATGCGGCCACCAAAATATTGATGATGTTCTGGAAACTGAAGAAGTTCTTGTTCAGCATGGTGAACAGGATGAATACGGCGATAATGGCACAGAGCAGCACCAGCTTGTCCCCGCTGATATGGAGCCTGTGTGTCTTTTTCTCGTTCATGCTTCCTTTACCTCCCCCATCATGCCCAGGCTCAGCAGCCTGCTCTCGGTGGCGTCCTCACGGGCCACCTCGCCTACAATCTTCCGGGACTTCATGACGATGACCCGGTCGGACAAGCCGATGACCTCGGGCAGCTCCGACGAGATCAGGATGACCCCCAGCCCCTGCTTGGCAAACTGGCAGATCATGTTGTAAAACTCCGACTTGGCTCCCACATCTATGCCCTTGGTTGGCTCGTCCAGGATAAGCACCTTGGGGCTGGTGCCCAGCCACCGGGCCACAATACACTTCTGCTGGTTGCCGCCGGACAGCTCTACAATCTTCTTGTCCGGGGAGGGAGTTTTAATCTTAAAGTTTCGGATGCCCTCCTCTGCGGCCTCGTCCTCCATCCTGCGGTTGACAAAGCCCAGCCTGTTGGAGTGTGCGTCCCGCATGGAGATGTTGATGTTGTCGCTGACGCTGAGGTTGGCCAGGATGCCCTGGAGCTTGCGGTCCTCTGGGACCAGCACGATGCCGTGCTTCATGGCCTCGTAGGGAGACCGGTTGGTGATGGGCTTGCCCTCCAGCAGGATCTCGCCGCCGCGCAGGGCGTCCGCCCCGATGATGGCCCGCATCAGCTCCGTGCGCCCGGCGCCCACCAGGCCGGAGAAGCCCAGCACCTCGCCCCGGCGCAGCGTGAAGGAG
Source organism: uncultured Oscillospiraceae bacterium (assembly GCA_910587205.1). Lineage (GTDB taxonomy): Bacteria > Bacillota > Clostridia > Oscillospirales > Oscillospiraceae > Enterenecus. The sequence goes on along the minus strand of CAJULZ010000002.1, from coordinate 14,845 downwards.
TTCGGCCTGACGTAGTCCGAGGACACGTCTTTAACCTCCAGCAAGACCTCCCCGATCTGCTTGTCCCGGTCCAGGCTCTCATAGATGTCACCCAGGTTCCGGCCCACCATCATGGAGATCATCTTCTCCTCCGGCACCTGGCCGGTGATGACCGTGTCCACATAGCGGCCGTCCTTGAAAATGGCTACCTTGTCGGTGATCTGCTGTATCTCGTCCATGCGGTGGGATACGTAGATGATGATTTTGCCCTCGCTTCTCAGCTTACGGATGATCTTGAACAGCATCTCGATCTCGGAGTCGGACAGGGAGGCCGTAGGCTCGTCAAAGCAGATTACCTTCAAATTGTCCCGGGAGTAGGCCTTCATAATTTCCACCATCTGCTGGTAGGCGATGGACAGATCCTTCACCTTGGTGGAGGGGTGGATGGGCAGGCCGAAGTCATCAATGATCCTGGCTGCCATCTCGTTGGCCCGGCCGATGTCGATCAAGCCGAAACGGTTGGTGGGCATACGCCCTAAGTAGATATTTTCCGCCACGGACAGCTCCAGCAGAATCTGCCGCTCCTGATAAATGATGGAGATGCCCTCCTCAATGGCCTGATGGGGGGACTGAAAGTGCTTTTCCACCCCGTCCAGCAGGTATTTTCCGCTGGTGGGCTGATAGTCGCCGTTGAGCACCTTCAGCAGTGTGGATTTTCCCGCGCCGTTCTCCCCCAGGAAGGCCAGCACCTCCCCTGCATGGGCCTGGAAGGACACGTCGTCCAGCGCCTTGACGCCGGGAAAATATTTGCAGATGTGCTGAAATTCCAGTGTGCCTGCCATTTCGCTCCCTCCATATCTGAATGTTGTCTCTGGAACAATCTTATAACGTTCCGCCCAATTCATCATTAGCAAAGTTTGCCCTGTCATTTTGAAAAATTGCTGTAGTCTGTTTTTCCACTTCCATTTCTGTCATTTCCTGCCTATAGTAAAAACAGAAAAAGGAGGGAGAAAATGCAAACCGCTATCGGAGATTTTCCCCAAAGCACGACGCCGGTTTATCCCCTTTACACGACGAAAGGGCGCAACGGACTGACGGCATCCTTTCTTCCGCTGGGTGCCGTACTTCAAAAAATTGCTTTTCTCGATAACGATGGACTGGAGCATTCGCTTGCCCTTGGTTTTCCGACCCCGGAATCCTACGCCTCTCTCGCCTGCTACGCCGGGGCCATCCTGGGGCCCAACGCTGGGCGCATCCGGGGCGGGCGGCTGTCTCTGCCGGGGGCGGAATATGCCCTGTCGCCCAACGACGGGGGCAACCAACTCCATGGCGGCGGGCACAGCCTCTCAGCACAACTCTGGACAATGGAGGACCTCGCCTGTGATGGGAGAGCAGCCTCCATCCTGCTGTCCGCCGCCCAGCCCCACGGGCTGGACGGATGGCCGGGGAACCACTCCTACCGGGTGCGCTATACCCTGTCGGATGAAAACCGCCTTACCATCGAATATGAGGCCCGAACGGACCGGCCCACCTATTTCAACCTGTCCAGCCACGCCTACTGGAACCTGTCCGGCAAATTTGACCACCCCGCGCTGGGCCAGGAGCTGACCATTTACGCCGGCCGTGTCTGCGTCAACGACGGGGAACATCTGCCTGTAAGCCTGATTCCCGTGGACGGGACGGCCTTTGACTTCCGCCAGGGCCGAACCATAGAAAGCGCCATCCATGCTGCCCGCGACCCGGTGAGCCGGGAGCAGCTCCACATTGCCCGGGGCTTCAACCACGCCTATCTGCTGGACGGGGAACCGGGATTGAAACGCGCCTGCGCCTTGAGGGATCACCGCAGCGGCCGGTGGATGGAGCTATGGACGGATACGCCCGCGGTAGTGCTGTATTCCGGCGGCTTCCTTCCGGCAGGGCTGGAGGTCAACGGGGGACAGCGCTCCGTCCCTTCCTGCGCCGTGGCCCTGGAGGCCCAGGACCTGCCCGACTGCTCCCGTCTTGCCCCAGAGTGCTTCCGGCCCACCCTCCCCGGGGAGGTCTGGCGGCGGGTCATCCAATTCCGGTTTCATCTTCCCCCACAGTGAGGGCGGACTCCCGCCATTTGCCGCGGTACTGGGCCGGGGTCTGCCCCACCATCCGCCGGAACACCCGGCAGAAATACTGGGAACTGGAAAAGCCGCACTGCATAGCCACATCCGTGACGGAATATTCCGGGTGCCACAGCAGCCGCTTGGCCCGCCCCACGCGGAGCATGGCGATATACTCATTGCTCCCCATACCCACACACTGGAGGAAATACCGGCGCAGATACCGGGAACTGATCTCATGCTCCCGGGCCAGACACTCAATGCTCAGCTCCTCATCCAGATGCTCGTTGATGTATTGGAGGACCGCCTCCGCCTTCCCATTGCGCTCCCGACCATTCTGTGTGCGCTGGCGTCCGGCTGCCTCGGAGATGGCCGCGTAGAGCTGGAGCAGGGTCAAGTCCAGCATGGTCTGCTCCGTCAGCCCCAGCTCTCCCGCCCGGTGGTAGTACACCGCCCGTTCCAGCAGGGACAGCAGGCCCTCACAGCCCCGCAGACGGTGGAAAGGCTCCTCCATGCCGGGGAACTCCAGTATCCCACCGATTCGTTTCGGACTGCGTATGACCAGCTCCAGCTGGGTGATCCGGCAGGGCTTCTGTCCGTCCACCATGAAGCCATGGGGCATCCCGGGGGCCACCACGATACACTCCCCCTGGCGCAGGGCCACGTAATCCTCCCCTACGCTCATGATGCAGTGTCCGGTGTTGATGTAGTTGATCTCATATTCCAGGTGGGCGTGGGGGTCAAAGCGGTAGTCCGACGGGAACAGATAGACCCCCGCTTTGCGTATTTTGGTACCGTATTCCTCCGCGCTGAGCAGCGCGAACAGCTCCCGCTCCAGTTCGTTCATCCCGGTCCCCCTTTTTGCGCCCGCCTTGGGTCACATGATCCCATGCTTGTCGAAGGATTCCCTGGCCCCCATGCCGCCCCGGATGGCCTGGGCCACCATCTTCTCCCCAGTGGCCTTCTCATAGGCCCGCTGGATGACCTCCCGCTCGATGCTTTGCGGGATAATCAGCACCCCGTCCAAGTCGCCGAACACGATATCCCCCGGATTCACCCGCACCCCCTCGATCTCGATAGGCACCCGGTAGTCGATGACCTTACCCCGAGGGGCCTGGTCCTGGGCGTACCGTCCGTAGGAGAAGCAGGGGAAGTCCAGGGCCAGTATGCCCCTGGTGTCCCGGTGGAAGCCGTTGACCACCGCCCCGGCGGCCTTCAAGATCTGCATCCGGGTGCACATCAGCTCACCCACCAGAGCGTAGGAGGGGGAGGAACCAGTGCAGATATACACCTCGTTCTCCTTCAGGTCGTCCAGCGCCTCCAGCATCAGGCCAAAGGAGCGTTTCATGATGGGGTTCTGGCCGTTGGACAACTCCTCGAAGGCATCCGCCTCCAGCACGGGCATGGCCCGCCCCGCCACCACCATATCCTCGCGGATAGGCTGGACGCGCTGGGGCAGAAACTGGTGCAGATAGCCCAACTTGTCCAAAATATCGCCAATTACCGCGGAGTAGAGCTCTTTGCGCATAATCGCAAAGAGTTCGTTATCATCTTTCCAGGTCAGCATCGCATCTTCCTCCTTGATTCAGTCCAGCCCCAGCACCGCGCCCTGGGCCGCGGAGCGGCTGAGGGCCCGGTAGACATTGAGATACCCGTCGGGAACGTCCTTCTCCGGGCGCGTCCACCGCCGGCGCCGCTGCTCCAGAACCATGCCGTCCACCATAAGCTCCAGTCTCCGACCGGGCACGTCGATGAGGATCTCGTCCCCGTCCTCCACCAGGGCCAGCGTGCCGCCCTCGTAGGCCTCAGGGGAGATGTGGCCTACAAAGCACCCCCGGTTGGAGCCGGAGAACCGCCCGTCGGTGATGAGGGCGCAGGTATCGGATAGGCCCATCCCCTCCAGACATTTCATGGGGCGGTACATCTCCGGCATACCCGGCCCGCCCTTGGGGCCCTCATAGCGCAGAACAACCACCCGCCCCGGCTCCACCCGGCCTTTTAGGATGGCCTCGCAGGCCTCCTGCTCGCTGTGGAACACCTGGGCCCTGCCTTGTATGCGCATCAGCTGCTCTGGAATAGCGGCGGGCTTTGCCACCGCGCCCAGCGGGGCCAGACTGCCCTGTAAAACGGCCACACCCCCGGTAGGGGCAAAAGGCTTGCTGGTGGTACGGATCACCTCGGGCCGGGCGCTCCCCGGACAGTCCCGGAGCGTCTCCGCCACAGTCCGCCCCGTCACATTGACGCAGCTCCCATGGAGAAACGGTTCCAGCTCCCTCATCACCACCTGCACGCCCCCAGCCTCGTAGAAGTCCGCCATATCGTAGGGGGAAGCAGGATAGACCGAGGCGATTTGCGGGGTAACGCGGCTCAGCTTGTCAAAGACATCCAGGGGAAGATTCCCCAGCCCCGCCTCCCGGTGGACAGCCTGCAGGTGCATGATGGCGTTGGTGGACCCGCCGATACCCATGAGTACCATAATAGCGTTCTCAATGGATTCTTTTGTGATGATCCTCCGTGCCGTAAGCCCCCGCTCCACCAGGGACACCGCCGTCCGCCCTGTCTCGTAAGCGATCTGCATCCGCTGGGCATACACCGCCGGGATGGCGGCGCTGCCCGGCAGGCTCATGCCCAGGGCCTCGGCCATGCAGCCCATGGTGTTGGCCGTGCCCAGCATAGCGCAGGAACCGCAGCCCGGCTCCGCCATGTTTTCGATCCGACGGAACTCCGCCTCATCGATCTCCCCCCGCGCCTTCCAGCCCACCGCCTCGGTGACGATATTGCCGTCGCAGTGTTTCCCCTTGTAGCAGGCGGGGAGCATGGGCCCGGCGTTGCAGAAAATGGCGGGGATATCCAGCCGGGTGGCCGCCATCAGCAGTCCCGGCACGATCTTGTCGCAGGACCCCAACAGCACCACCCCGTCGAACTGGTGGGCCCGGATCATGCACTCTACTCCAGCGGTGATGAGGTCCCGGGCGGGCAGGATATAGCGCATCCCCTCGTGGCCCTCGGCAATGCCGTCGCAGGGGGCGATGGTGCCGAAGGTCATGGCGGTGCCTCCTGCCGCCTCGATGCCCCGCTGGACCTGGGCGCACACCTCGTTCAGGTTATAATGTCCCGGCGTGGCATTGGTATAGGTGTTGACGATGGCGATCAGCGGCTTTTCCAGAGCCTTGTCGGTAAAGCCCATGGACTTGTACAATGCCCGTTTCAGCGCTCCGCCGTCCCCTTGGAGAAGCTGGTTGTAATAATGGTATTCCATCACGGCCAACCCCTTACACAAAATCGTTGGCCGCCACCACCGGCAGGGTGGCTCCGCCGTCGATGGTCAGGGTGCTTCCGGTAATGTAGGCCGCGTCATCCGAAGCCAGATAGACCACCGCTTTGGCGATCTCCGTGGTGGAAGCGAACCGCCGCAAGGGCAGGCGGGAGGCCGCCTCCAGCCGGACATCCCCCGGCTCCCAGCCCACGTCGGTGTAGCCCGGGGCCACCGCCGCCATGCGGACGCCCTTCAAGGACAGTTCCATGGCCGCATTTTTGGTGAACTTGGACACCGCCGCCTTGGTGGGGCCGTAGATGGTGGCCCGAGGCCAGCAGCCATCCACCTGGTTGGAGGAGATGTTGATGATGACCCCCTTGACTCCCTTCTCCACCATGTGGCGGGCGGCGCACTGGCTGCTGAAGTACAGCCCCTTCCAGTCAATTGCGGTCATGCGGTCGAACTCCTCCTCGCAGGCGTCCAAAAAGTATACCTCGCTGCTGATGCCCGCATTGTTCACCACCAGGTCGAGCTGCCCGAACTCGTCCACGGCCCGCCCATACATCTCCTTGATGTCCGCCACCGACGCCATGTCCGCGTATAGCGTCAGCGCCCGCACACCGTACCCCTCGACCTCTTCCTTTAACATCCGGGCCGCGTTTTCGTCGCTGTGGTAGTTGATTACCGCGTTGTAGCCCGCCCGGGCCAGCTCTATGGTGACGGTTCGGCCGATGCCTTTAGCCGCCCCCGTGATCAGCGCCGTCTTTCTGCGCATATCCGTTTCCCTCCCGTTTAAGGGTTTCCCCCGTATAAGTATCGCCTGCCGCCCCTCACGCCCACGCGGGCCCGGTAGAGCTGGCCGCCCGCGCCGTTTTCATCCTTTGCGGTGGTGATGAACAGTTCCTGTCCGTCTATTCCGCCGAAACAGCAGCAGGAAACATAGGGTTCAGGCACCAGCACCTCCTCCAGCTGTTTGCCGGAAACCGGATCACAGCAGACCACCTTCCCTCCGCCCCACAGCGCGATCCACAGGTTTCCGTTCTCATCGGCGCACATCCCATCGGGACTCCCATCTTCCTTGGGGACTGTGATCACGCTCCGGCGGTTGGAAAGCGTGAATTGATTTGTCACCGTGTAGGCGTCCACACACTGCCGGGGCGTGTCGATGTGGTAGAGCACACTGCCATCCCCGCTCCAGTCCAGCCCATTGGGGATGGTGTACCCCGGATATTCCGCCAGGATCTGCCCGTCCCGGATGCAATAGAGGCTCCCGCCGCCGGACGCCCCCGACCAGCCCTGGTCGATAGCCATAGTACCCACCCAAAGATTGCCGTGGCGGTCGCACTTCCCGTCGTTGTAGCGCAGCGGACCGGGGTGCTTCTGCCGCAGAAGAACCCTCTGTGTGCCATCGGGGCAGTTCCATATCAGGTGGTCCGTCACTGCCGCCACAAATCCCCCCGCATGGTGAAAGACGAGGCTCCCTGTCTGGGCCTGTTGAGGGTAAACAGTATCCCGCCCGGGTGTGCCGATCTCATTAAATTCCAGCCGGTGCACCATCCCCCGCTCGATATCGGTAAAATAAAGGCTCCGCTCACTGCCACTCCAAGCGCAGCCTTCACCCAATACACACTCCGGCCGATAAACACAGGCTGCTGTCATCATAGGTTCCCTTCTCTCTGTCCGTTTTGCTCATTGTAGCATCATCTACAAATTTGGTCTATCATTTCCAAGCCTTTTCGGCAATTTCGATTGTACAATTCGGAACTTGCCCCACTCTTTTCAGTATGGTACGATTTTAATTGAAGATAACCCGCTGTCCTGCCCTGGGGGCAGAGCACCCGCAAAAGAAAGGGGCTTTTTTATGGATCAGCATCCTTTTATCGACCTGTCCGGCCCGTGGCAGTTTTTCATGGGCGCGGCGGAGGACACGGCCTTCTCCGGCGAAACCGTCCGCCTCCCCGGCACCATGGACGAAAACCGCAAGGGGCGGGATAACTCCGGCAGTGTTACCCCTCGCCACCTCCATCGGGATTTCGTCTACACCGGCCCCGCCGTCTACCAGCGGGAGATATCCATCCCGGCGGAGTGGGCGGAACGGCCCCTGTTCCTCCACCTGGAGCGGACGAAAAAGACCCGGGTGTGGGTGGATGGGCACCTGGCGGGGCCCCAGTGTAAAAGCTACACCACCCCCCACCGCTATGACCTCACCCCCCTGTGTCGTCCGGGGAACACCCACACCCTGACGGTGGAGGTGGACAACTCACCCGCCGGGATGCCCCACGCCATGTACTCCACCCTGTGGGAGGGGGAGGCCTGGTCCCACCAGATCACCGAGCACGGCCAGACCAACTGGAACGGCATCGTGGGGGAGCTTAAGCTGGAATCGCCCCCGGCCCTGTCTGTCTCCGCCCTGCGGCTGCGGCCCGATGTATCCGCCCGCGCCGTCCGGGCGGAGTTGACGCTCACCCGGCTGGGCGGATCAGGAGAGCTGCGGGGCGAGATCGTCCTACAGGCGGAGAGCTGGAACTCAAATCAGCCCGTCCAGAAAACCGCCCGCCAGCGGGTGGCGTTCCGCTTCGCGCCGGGGGAAACGGTGATCACCCTATCCGCGATCCACCACATGGGGGAACACCCCCTGCTGTGGGACGAGTTCCGCCCCGCCCTGTACCGCATGACGGCGGAGGCCTATGCGGATGGCGTCCTATGGGACACTGCGGCGGAGGACTTCGGGATGCGGGCCTTTACTACCGGGTCCAACCAGGGCGGACGGCAGTTCTTCATCAACGGACGGCCCACCCAGCTCCGGGGGGAGATCAACTGCGCTATCTTCCCCAAAACCGGGTACGCCCCTATGGGGCTGGCAGACTGGCTGGACATCTTCCAAATTTACAAGGACTACGGCTTGAACCACGTCCGTTTCCACACCTGGGCGCCCCCCAAGGCGGCGTTCCGGGCCGCCGACCGGCTGGGGCTGTACCTCTATGTGGAGCTGCCCCACTGGGGGCGGCGGATGTTCGGGGATATCGCCCAGGGGGACGACACCGACGTGCGCTACTATGAGGAGGATACCCGGCGGATCTTCGCGGAATACCTCAACTCTCCCTCCTTCGTCATGTTCGCCCTGGGCAACGAGGAGCGGATTGGGTTTTACTACTATGAGGAGTTTCTGAAGTTCTGCAAGAGCCTGGAGCCGGATCTGCTGTACTCTGACATCGCGGGCCACAGCACCTATCCGCCCAGTGCCGATTTTGCCTCCAAATGGATCGTCCCCGGCTACCTTCCCCTGACCGAGCCCCGCACCGACTGGGACTACGCCGAGGCAGTCCAATCCGCCCCCATCCCCATCACCGGCCATGAGGTGGGCCAGCTCCAGGTATATCCCGACTACGACAAGGAGCTGCCCGCCTATGACGGCGTGCTCAAGCCCCGAAATCTGGAGCATTTCCGGGATGTGCTGGCCCAGGCGGGGCTGGCGGACCGGGCGGGGGACTTCCGCCGGGCCACCGGCAAGCTGGCGGCCATGCTGTACCGCCGATTTGTGGAATCCTACCTGCGCACGGCGGGGGCGGGAGGGTTTTTGCTGCTGGGCCTCCAGGATTTCTCCGGCCAGGGCACCGCCCTGGTGGGTTTGCTGGACAGCTTTTTCCGCAGCAAGGGGGCCGTCACCCCGGAGGAGTTCCGCCGCTCCTGCTGTGAGCTGGCGGTACTGGCCCGTCTGCCCAGGTTCGTGTGGGAGGGCGGCGAGACGCTGGCGGCGGAAATCGTCGTGTCCAACTATTCTCCTGCCCCGGCGGAGCTGGCGGTGGCCTGGGTGGTGGAGGACGGCCGGGGGACAGAACTGGCCCGGGGCAATCTCCCGGCCCGGGCCGTCCCCCAGGGAGGCGTCACCGAGTTGGGAACCATTCATGTGGAGCTCCCCTGGCTGTCCGCCCCCCGTGCCCTCCGCCTGACGCTGGCCTTGGAGGGAGAATATGACGCCCCCCTCTCCCCCGGCGTCAACGACTACTCCCTGTGGCTGTTCCCGCCTGAGCCCAGCCTGTCCCTGCCGGAGCACGTGACGCTGTGCCGCACCTATGACAAGCAGGCGCAGCAGGCGCTGGCAGAGGGCAGAACGGTGCTGATGATCTCCGAGGGCACGCCCGCCGCCCTGCCCCGCAGCCGCGCGGTGTCCTTCCGGCCCGACTTCTGGAGCCCCATGTTCCACACCAACGACCCCGGCGGATATTCCCTGGGCATTTGTGTGGAGCAGGACCACCCGATGTTTGCCCAGTTCCCCACGGACGATTTCGGGGATTGGCAGTGGTTCGAGCCGCTGCAAAACGCCCGGGGCCTGCTCATTAACGAGTTTCCCGCCGATCTGCGGCCCATGGTCCAGCCCATCGCCTCCATCGACCTGCCCGACCGCCTGGCTCTGCTCTTTGAGGCCAGGGTGGGGCCGGGGCGGCTGTTTGTGTCCACCGTGGATTTGCTGGGAAAGGATGACCCCGCCTCCCGGGCCCTGCTGTCCGCCATTTACCGCTATGTGGGCGGCGAAAGCTTCCAGCCTGAGGCGGCGCTGGAGCCGGGGCTACTGCGCCCCTATCTGCCGCCGCTGGAGCTCACCGCCATCCGACTGGGGGGCGCGCCCAGACTGGACGCGGGGGAGCGCGCTGCCTTTTCCGTGGACTGCTTTGACAGCCATGGGCCCTGCGGCCTGCCGGAGGGCTGGCGGCTGGCTTTCCATAGCTCTGATCCATCGGTGGCACAGGTGGACGAGACCGGCCATGTGCTGGGCCTGAAGCCGGGGATTGCCAAGCTGTCCGCCGTCTGCGTCAAGGGAGACGCCTGGTTTGCGGACAGCCTTGCCCTCCGGGTGGGAGAACCGATTGCCCGGCCTGTTTCGTTGGAGGGGGCGGTCATCACCGCTTCCAGCAGCCATCCCCAGCACCCCGTCTCGGATATGCTGAACGGCGGCCCCGGCGCCTATTGGCAGACCAACTATCTGGACCGGGCCCAGCGGATGCCCCAATGGGTACAAATCGAGCTGCCGGAGGAGACCGAGGCGTGCGCCTTTCTGTGCGGTGCGTGGGCGGGGAGCACGCGTGGGGCCATCCTGCGGGCCAGTCTGTCCGCCAGCCTGGACGGGAAGCATTTTGAAACCGTCTGCCGGGGCGAATGGGACGAGGCCGCCGCCGGGGAAGATAAGCTGTTCGCCTTCCCGCCCCGGTCCGTGCGGTATCTCCGGCTGAACGTGGACTGGGCCGTCATGCACACCGGCGACTCCAATGCGGTGAGCATTTCCCGCCTGGCCCTGTTTAACGCGCCCCTCATCGCCGCCGTGGAGCCTCTGCCCGTCTGTGAGGTGCGCTTCGGCACGCCGCTGGAGCGGGCACTGGAACGGGCTGCCCTGCCGGACAGGGTATCCGTCACGCTGGCGGACGGGAGCACCGCACAGGCGGACGTGGTGTGGACCTGGGGCACTTATCGTCCGGACATCCCCTGCGACTACCCGGTGTGGGGCACGCTGTTCGTCCCCGGCGCGGCCAATCCTGGGAATATCCACGCCGTACAAATCATCCGGGTGAGGCCAAAAGACATGACCACACCGCCGGACAAAACAGCACTGGATCAAGCGTATCAGCAGCTCCAGGCACTGGCCCGCCAAACCGCAGATCGCGGACTGGACAGGCTGCTCACCCAAGCGGAGAGCTTCTATGCCCTCACCGGAGCGGTGCAGCATGATGTGGACGTATGGACGGATCGGCTCACCGACGCCATGGCGGAATATATTCAGCATATTTAGGCAAAACATCTCGAGCCTAATCTACACTTGCTTCAGCTCAAAGCCGTCGAAAAAGCGACTTGCTCTCTGTCCATTCCCTTTTGCCCACAGGCAGTCATATCTTGCGGATATTTGGGGCAAACCAAAGGTGGGCGCCGGAACGGAAGGTATACGGTTACTTGGCCCGATGGAACAAAGCGAACCCGGGACATCTACGCTGACACGGCGGAAGAATGTGAAAAGCTGCTGACAATAATGATAACCGAGATGAAAACGGAGGTAGCTGCTGAGAAGGAGCGGCTGAGAACAGAGAATAAGGCAAGCTGAACAGCACGCAGCCCGCTGGGATACTCCCGACGGGCTGGTTTTTTCTGTCTGTGGGCAAATATGTGGTCAGGGAGTGCCCAGTTGTACCAAGCAAGCAGAAATTGTCACGAGAATGACAGGTCTGAAACAGATAATGGAGATTTTCAAGGCCATAAATCAGCACTTATCCTCAGAGCAGCGTATGCGTTGGTACATCCAAAATGGACATCCATTAGCGCGGCAGGATAGTCCCATCCACCTTTTGATTCAGCAACAGCCGGGCCCCTTACGGAGTCCGGCTGTTGCTGAATGAGGATTATAGAATCACCGGCGTTCCGGTGTTCTCTTCGTGTGCCGCAGGTGAGGTCAGTTTCCAGCCTTCTCCCTTTTCCACCGCCGCACGATGGCAATCGTGCCCCACACAATCAGCCCCGCGGCCACTACCGCCTCACCGATGAGGATAAAGTAGTAGTTGGCGAAGGGCAGCTCACCCACGGAGGTGCCGTGGACGATGCCGTTCATGGCGTTGGAGTTTACCGTGGTATACAGGATATGCTTAATGGCCTGACGGGCAAAGTACTGGGAGGCGGGGTTGCTCACGTCAATAGGCGCGTCCACCTCAAAGCCCGTCAGTTTCAAATCGCCCCCGGCCCGGACGCACTGCTCGGTGTCCATGACGCCGCCGCCGTCGTAGTCGGTGATGATGGTGCCGTCAAAGCCCCATTCATTGCGCAGCACCCCGGTGAGCAGGTTGTAGTTGCCCCCCGCCCAGGTACAGCCGATGCGGTTGAAGGAGGACATGACCGCCATGATAGCGGGGATCTCCACCATTTTCTCGGTGTAGGACTGGGAGGCCGCATCGTACTCCTGGACCTTGATGGGGGTGGTTCCCCGCTCCTCAATGCAAGTCTGGAAGGGCTTGAGGTAGATCTCCCGAATGGCCTGCTCGTTGGAGAAGGTGGCCACATGGCTGCGGTGATCCTCCTGGTCGTTTAGGGCAAAGTGCTTAATGTAAGCGTACACTCCCTTTTCAGAACAGGCCACCGACGCCTCCCGGGCGAACTCGCCGGAGATGAAGCCGTCCTCAGAATAGTACTCGAAGTTGCGCCCGGCGAACGGCGTGCGGTGGATGTTCATCGCGGGGGCGTACCAGCCGGTGATAAGCCCCACATACTGGTGATTGCCCCAGTTGCCGTCGGCAGCCAAGGCGTCCTCACCCACATAGTAGCCATGGAGGTAGGAATTCTGCCGATCCCAGCTGGCGGCCAGGTTGGTAGCACAGGGGTAGGTGATGGAGTATGGCTCGTGGGTAATGCCGCCCTCGTTGAGCCCGGAGGGGCCGTCGTAGTCGATGGCCCGGGGTTTGGCGATGTTGGCGGAGCCAAGAGTCTGGTAGCCGCCGTTGCGGATGATGGCCTCCAGCTCATTGGTGTCCATCTGGTCGATGAGGGCATCCCAGCCGCCCTCGGCCTCCACCTCGTCATAATCCCGGCCCCGGAAGTCGATGAGTTCAAGCTCGCCCTTTTTCCCGTACTGCCCCGCCTTGGCGGCGGCCTCCTCCTCGGTCATTGGGTTCATGGATGCGCCCACGCCCTTGGCCTTGATGGCATCCCGGATGGCGTCGGACACCTCCACCTCCCAGGTGAAACCGTTCTTTTCGCTAAAGGGGCTCTGCCGCTTGCTGTCCTGATCCCCGTGGGTCTGGGGGAAGGTGCCGATCCAGTCCTGCCGGGTGAGGTACTGGTCCCGGGGGGTGAGCTCGTCGTATACCGCGTGGTCAAACTGGTTGGTCACGTCCACGCCGGCGAGGGATTTGGCGTAGGTCACGTTGTCGACCCCGCCGTTGCCGCTGTAGCTGTAGCTCCATTTGTCCACAAAGGAGGCGTCCGCCCCACCGAACAGAGGCTCAACATCCTGCCCATTGTAAGCAAGGAAGTTGTCGGCGGCGGCGTGGGCGTTCTCAGCGGCGGTGAGCAGGTAATCCCCCGCCTCCAGGATGTAGGTCTTGGCATTCACGTCGTCGTAGGAGATGAAATCCTTCCGGTTCACCGTGACGGTGACGGTCTCAGACTGGCCGGGCTGAAGCTCGCCGGTCTTTTCAAAACCCACCAGCGTGACGGCAGACTTTTCAATGTGGTTCGTCCGGTCGTAATCCGTATAGGGCGCGTTGAGGTAAACCTGCACCACGTCCCGGCCCGTGACCGCGCCGGTGTTCTTCACGGTAACGCTGAGTTCAATATTGCCGTCAGCGTCCATCTGGCCCATCTTAAAGTCTGACCACTCAAAGGTGGTATAGGAAACGCCGTAGCCAAAGGGGTACTGCACCGTAGCGGCATAGTCGTAGTCCCCGGCATTGCCCTGGCCCAAAGCCTTGTCGAAGTACCGGGTCTCATAGTACTTATAGCCCACATAGATACCCTCGTCGTAGAACACGGCGGCCTCCACGTCCTGCCCGCCGTTGACCAGCATCATGTCCCCCATGTTCTGCATGGCGGGGGAGGAGAACGCGTCGTAAGCGAAGGTGTCCACCAAATGGCCGGAGGGGTTGACCGCCCCGCTGAGCACATCGGCGATGGAACGGCAGGTATCACCCCCGGCGCCAGGGGCCCACAGCACCGCGCTGATGTTAGGGTAGTCGGCCACCCAGCCCAGCTCGAAGGCGTTGTTGGTGTTGACCACCAGGATCACATTGTCGAAGGTGTCGTTAAGGTACTGAATGACCTCCAGTTCCACGGAGTTAGGCTCCAGGTAATGCTTCTCCTTGTCCTCGGTCACATTGGTCCACTCGCCCATGTAGCGGCCCAGGTCCCGGCCCTCGCCGCCGGTGCGGGCCAGGAAAAACACGGGGATGGTGCCCTCCGCCTCGCTCTTGGCGCTGTCGGGGATGGCGGAAACTGGGGCCTCCTTGATGGTCCAGTCCTCCGCGCCGCCGTACATGATGGAGCCGCCGCCCCGGGTGTATGTCCCATGATTGTCGCTGTAAAACTTCCACAGCGCCTCGTTGACGGCAAAGCCCTGTTCGGTAAGGGCGGTGCGCATATCGCTGGAGATGGTGGACACGCCGGAGCCCGTGCCGCCGGCCAGCAGATCCACCGAGGAGGAGGAGAACAGGCTCAGCTTGGAACCCGCCGCCACAGGCAGCCCCCCGCCGTCCTCCGTCCGGTTGTAGAGGAGCACAAAGCCCTCCGCCCCCGCCCTGCGGGCGTAGGCCTGCTCGGCGGCCTGGAGCTCCTTGGAGTCGGCGATATCCCGGGTGTAGTAGTTGGCGTCAATATCATGGCCCGCGCCGCCCTTGCTGAAATCAGTCTCGCCGAAGATGTCCCGGAGAACCAGGTCAAACCGGGAGGTGGTCACCACGGACAGCACGATGGAAAACGCCAGAAGAATTGCCAGCAGGGGCGCAACGATGGCGGTAAACGCCTTCGCGCTCAGCTTTTTCTTGTTGCCTTTTTC
>CAJULZ010000001.1 GCA_910587205.1 uncultured Oscillospiraceae bacterium | reverse complement strand
CCATGAAGCTCCACCCCCTGGTGTGCACCGCCTTCAACGCCGACTTCGACGGCGATCAGATGGCTATCCACGTCCCCCTGTCCGCCGAGGCCCAGGCCGAGGCCCGCCTGCTCATGCTGGCCGCCAACAACCTGCTCAAGCCCTCCGACGGCGGCCCCGTCACCGTCCCCACCCAGGATATGGTGCTGGGTTCCTACTACCTCACCTACGAGCGCGACCCCAAGCCCGATCCCGATCTTTCCTACCCAACCCCCGCCGAAGCCGCCAAGGCCCTGGCGGACGGCTCGCTGGCCGGCAACGACCGCATCTGGGTCCGGGACGAGGAGGCAAACCGCTGGTACCGCACCACCCCCGCCCTGTGCGCTGCTGCCGGGGACGGCAAAGCCGACGAGGTCTATAACGTCTTTTCCGATGACGACGAGGCCCAGCTGGCCTATGCCGAGGGCGTGCTGGACCTCCATGAACCCATCCTGGTGCGCCGCTGCGCCGAAATCGGCGGCGAAATCCGTCACAAGCTGGTGCGCACCACCGTGGGCCGCCTGATCTTCAATGAGGGCATTCCCCAGGATTTGGGTTTTGTGGACCGGGACGACCCCGAGCAGGTTTTCGAGCCCGAGGTCAACTTCATCTGCGGCAAGAAGCAGCTGGGCAAGATCGTGGACTACTGCATCACCAAGCACGGGTTTACCCGCTCCGCCGAGGTGCTGGACACCATCAAGGCCCGGGGTTATAAGTTCTCCACCCGGGGCGCTTTGACCGTGGCCATTGCAGATATGACCGTCCCCGACGAGAAGTGGGAGCTCATCTCCGCCACAGAAAAGGAAGTCGTCAAGATCGAGAACCAATACAAACGCGGCTTCCTCACCAATGACGAGCGCTACCGCCTGGTAGTGTCCGCCTGGGAAAAGACCACCGCCGACGTGTCCGACGCCCTCCAGTCGTCCATGGACCACTACAACCCCATCTTTATGATGGCCGATTCCGGCGCCCGTGGTTCCCAGGCCCAGATCCGCCAGCTGGCCGGTATGCGCGGCCTGATGGCCGACACCTCCGGCCGCACCATCGAGATCCCCATCAAGTCCAACTTCCGCGAGGGCCTGACGGTGCTGGAATATTTCATTTCCTCCCGTGGTGCCCGTAAGGGCATGGCGGATACCGCCCTGCGCACCGCCGACTCCGGTTACCTCACCCGCCGCTTGGTGGATGTGTCCCAAGAGGTCATCATCCGGGAGGAGGACTGCCAGACCCACGACGGCATCACCGTGTCCGAGATCAACGAGAACGGCCAGATTATCGAGACCTTGGAGGAGCGCCTGCGCGGCCGCTACCTGGCCGCAGACATCGTGGACTTCCAGACCGGCGCGGTACTGGCCGGCCGGGACCAGCTGATCGACGGCGACATGGCCAAGCTCATCGAAAAGCGCCTGCGCGAACAGGCTGAGGCCGAGGGCGACCCTGACCGCAAGGTGTCTGTCAAGGTGCGCTCCGTGCTCACCTGCGAGGCCCGCAGCGGCGTGTGCGCCAAGTGCTACGGCATGAACCTGGCGTTCGGTGAACCCGTGGGCATGGGCGAGGCGGTGGGCATCATCGCCGCCCAGTCCATCGGTGAGCCGGGCACTCAGCTCACCATGCGTACTTTCCACACCGGCGGCGTGGCCGGCGGCGACATCACCCAGGGCCTGCCCCGCGTGGAAGAGCTGCTGGAGGCCCGCAAGCCTAAGAAAATGGCCCAGCTGGCGGAGATTTCCGGCGTGGTGGCCGTGGAGGAGACCAAGCGGGCCACCCTCTGCAACGTCACCATCACCGCCCCCGACGGCGAGGTGGTCACTTACGCCCTGCCCTACAGCGCGGGCCTGCGGGTGAAGGACGGCGACCAGGTGAACAAAGGCCAGCGCCTCACCGACGGCGCCCTGTCCCCCCACGAGGTGCTGCGCATCCGCGGCGTGGACGCGGTGCACAACTACCTGATCCAAGAGGTCCAGAAGCCCTACCGTCAGCAGGGCGTGGACATCAACGATAAGCACATCGAGGTCATCGTGCGCCAGATGATGCGCAAGGTGCGGGTAGAGGAGGCCGGCGATTCCAGCCTGCTGTCCGGCTCCACTGTGGACATCATCGAGTTCCGGGATGCCTGCGCCGCCATCAAGGCCCGCATGGAGGCCGGGGAGACCCGGGAAGATGGCGAACCCCTGGTCCTGCCCACCTGCACCCGGCTGCTGCTGGGCATCACCAAAGCCTCGCTGGCCACCGAATCCTTCCTGTCCGCCGCCTCCTTCCAGGAGACCACCAAGGTGCTCACCGAGGCGGCCATCAAGGGCAAGGTGGACCATCTGCTGGGCCTGAAGGAGAACGTCATCATCGGCAAGCTCATCCCCGCCGGCTCGGGCCTTGCCGCCTACCGCAAGTTCGACGAGATCGAGGACGAGGTCCACGACGACAACCGCTTCCGGGATGTGGCCTCCGCCGCGGGCAGCCAGGAGGACAGCCCCGCCGATGCCATCTTGGAGCCCGACGAGGACGAGGTGGAGGAGGATGAAATCCTGTCCGTCTCCATCGATGGCGAGGGCGAGGACGAAGCCCTGGACGCTGACGACGTCTCTCAGGAGGAATAACCCGCGCATACCACGTAAAACAGGCGCCCGCCAAACCATGGCGGGCGCCTGTCCCTATCTTGTCTTTTAAATATGCAGCACGCCCAGGTGCTCCAGCAGAATCTTCACTCCGATCAGCACCAATACCACCCCGCCCAGCAGCTCCGCCTTAGACCTGTACCGCGACCCGAACAGGTTGCCGATTTTCACTCCTGCGGCGGAAATAACAAAGGTGCACACCCCGATGAGAGACACCGCCCACAGAATATCTACCCGCAGGAAGGCAAACATCACCCCCATGGCCAGCGCATCGATGGAGGTGGCCACAGCCAGCATCAGCATCACCATCGGGGACAAGGATGGGTCGCAGTCCTCCTCCTCCCCGGCTACGGCCTCCCGGATCATGCCGCCGCCAATCAGGACCAGCAGGGCAAAGGCGATCCAGTGGTCCACCGATTCGATCAGCCCCGCGAACGCCGACCCCAGCAGCCAACCGGCGGCGGGCATCAGCGCCTGAAACGCCCCAAACCATGCCCCCACAATCAGGGCGTGGCGGGGCTTCAGCTCCCGGATGGACAGCCCCTTGCAGATGGACACGGCAAACGCATCCATAGACAGTCCCACAGCCAATACAAGCAGTTCCATAAGTCCCATACTATCTCGTCCCCTCTTTTGTTTGAAGGTATGCGGGAAAATAAAAAAAGAGACCATACCCGCATACATGCGGATAAGTCTCATCGTCGAAGCAAAGCCCGCCCAATTTCGCTTCCGTCTGCGGCGAAAGCTCCATTCGCTCCTCTGCTTCTCCTCGCCCCGCCATTTCGGACACTTTGCAGGGCCCCCATTCAAGGCGCTTTACAAGGCCTCATTTGGGGCTTCACCACAGCCAGGCGGCAACAGCCGCCAGTATGTTGACTGCGGCACGGAACGCCCCGGTGGGGCCTCCGCCGATTACTCCCTTACCGATGTTATTATTTTACGGCATTGGCAGGCGGTTAGTCAACCGTAATCCGGCAAAACCAACGCATCTTCCCTAAAATGGAAGAAGTTCCGGAAAATCTTTGAACATTCCTTGAATTGTACCCTGCTGCCATTGCTTTTTCCCCGAAAAAGTATTATAATAATTTTAATTGTTCAAAAGAGAACAAAATGCGGGTCTTATCTCGCGCAGAACCCTTTTGTGGATGGTGAATCAGATGAGCTACATATCCTTCGAAAATGTGCAAAAGGAATACCGGATGGGCGAAGTCACCATCAAAGCCGTAGATGGCGTGGATTTCGTGGTGGAGAAAGGCGAATTTGCCATCATCGTGGGGCCCTCCGGCGCGGGCAAAACCACCGTGCTCAATATGCTCGGGGGGATGGATGCCTGCTCCGGCGGAATCATCACCGTGGACGGCGCACGGGTGAGCGACTATAACGCCCGGCAGCTCACCGCCTACCGGCGGCACGACATCGGGTTTGTATTCCAGTTCTATAACTTGGTGCAGAACCTCACCGCTTTGGAAAACGTGGAGCTGGCCGCCCAGATCTGCCGGGACCCGCTGGACGCCCGGGACGTGCTGGAGCACGTCGGGCTGGCCCATCGCGTGGACAATTTCCCCGCCCAGCTGTCCGGCGGCGAGCAGCAGCGGGTGGCCATCGCCCGGGCGCTGGCCAAAAACCCCAAGCTGCTGTTGTGCGACGAGCCCACCGGCGCGCTGGACTACGTCACGGGCAAGGCCATCTTGAAGCTCTTGCAGGACACCTGCCGGCAGGAGGGCATGACGGTCATCGTCATCACCCACAACACCGCCCTTACCCCCATGGCCGATCGGGTCATCCACATCAAAAACGGCCGCGTTGCCGCCACGGAGCGCAATGCTCGGCCCACCCCCGTGGAGGAGATCGAATGGTAAAGCGGAAAAACCGCCTGACCACCGACGCCCTGCGGGAGGTTAGGCATACATTCAGCCGGTTTTTGTCCATCCTAGTGCTGGCCGCGCTGGCGGTGGCCTTCCTGTCCGGCCTGCGGGCCGCTGCGCCGGATATGAAATTCACTGCGGACAACTACTATGACCGCACCCATTTTATGGACGGTTACGTTCTATCCACCTTAGGCCTCACCGGCGGCGACCTGGACGCCCTGGCCGCCGCCCCCGGCATGGGGCAGGTGGAGGGCTGCCGGTCGCTGGACGCCACCGCCGTAGACTGCATTGTCAACGTGCGCTCCATCCCGGAGCGGCTCAATCTGCTGGAGGTCAAGGAAGGACGGCTGCCCCAGGCCCCGGACGAATGCGTTACCGAGGGGCTGCTGCTGGTGGAGCTGGGCCTTGAGGTGGGCGACCGGCTGGACCTGGTGCTGGACGAAAGCAACGAGGGAGACTTGGCCGTCACCTCCTACACCATCGTAGGCAAAGTGACCTCTCCCCTCTATGTGAGCACCGACCGGGGCACCTCCTCCCTGGGCAGCGGCTCAGTGGATGCGTTTCTCTATGTCCCCGGCGAAAATTTCACGTTTGACCACTATACCGCCGCCTACTTCACCGGGGCCGGGCTGGAAGCGCTGGACAGCTACAGCGACGAATACGACGACCAGGTGGACGCCCTGGTGGACAGTCTGGACAATCTGGCGGAGGAGCGGGCCCAGCTGCGGTACGACGAGCTGATCGGGGACGCCCAGGCGGAGCTGGACGACGCCCGGACGGAGTTTGAGGACGCGAAGGCCGAGGCGGAGGGGGAGCTTGCCGACGCCTGGCAGAAGCTCCTGGACGCCCGGCAGGAGCTGGATGACGGCTGGGCGGAGTACCGGGATGGGCGGGACACCTTGGCGCGCGAGGTGGCCGACGCCCGGCGGGAGCTGGCAGACGCGCGGCAGAAGCTGCTGGACGCCCAGGCGGAGCTGGAGGACGGCAAAAAGGAGTATGAAGACGGCCTCCGGGAATACCAGGACGGTCTGGCCGAGTACGAGGACGGCAGGCAAAAATACGAGGACGGCCTGAAAGAATACCAGGACGCCCTTAAGGAATTTGAGGACGGAAAGGAGCAGTACGAGGACGGCCTGAAAAAGTTTGAGGACGGGAAGAAAAAATACGAGGACGGCCGGAAGGAATACCAGGATGGGCTGATCCAGCTTGACATCGGCCGGAGCCAGTACCAGAGCGGGTTGGCCCAGTATAACGCCGGGATGGAACAGTACAAGACAGGCTTGGCGGCTTTCGAATCACAGTTGGAGGCGATGACCGGTGGAAGCATAACCCCCGACACTCTGCCTGGGGCAAAGGCACAGTTGGAAGCTGCATATAACGCGAAGCTTGCGGAATTGACAGCAATTATGGGCCCTGAGGCCGCGGAAGCCGCCTTAGCGGACATGAAGGACCAGCTGGACCAGCTCGGCCAGGCCCTGGAAGCCAAGACCCAGCTGGACGCCACAAAGGTATACTTGGACAGGGCCAAGGGGGAGCTGGACGACGCCCAGTTGGAGATTGAGCTGGCGAACACCAAGCTGGACGACGCCAGGGTGGAACTGCTGGACGCCAAGGCCGAGCTGGACGACGCGGAGCGGGAGCTGGCGGACGCCAAGGCCGAGCTGGACGACGGCGAAGCAGAGCTGGCGGACGCCAAGGCCGAGCTGGACGACGCCAAGGCCGAGCTGGACGACGCCGACCAGGAGCTGGTGGACGCGAAAACCCAACTGGACGACGCCGCCCAGGAAATCGCCGACGGGGAACGGGAAATCGCCAACGGCTGGCAGGAGTATCGGGAGGGCCAGACCGACCTGGCCCAGGCCCAGCGGGATGGCGAACAGGAGCTGGCCGACGCGCTGGTGGAGCTGGAAGACGGCGAGGCGGAATACGCTGACGGCCTGAAAGAGTACAAAGACGGCAAGGCGGAGGCGGACGGGGAGATCGCCGACGCCCAGAAAAAATTGGACGACGCCCAGGACGAACTGGACAAGGTGGAGAATTGCGAGTGGTATGTGCTCGGCCGCAACACCAACGCGGGCTTTGTGGGCTTCGCCCAGGACACGGAGCGGGTGAGCAATCTGGCCACCATCTTCCCCGTCATCTTCTTCCTGGTGGCGGCGCTGGCCTGCCTGACCACCATGACCCGGATGGTGGAGGAGCAGCGCACCCAGATCGGAGCGCTGAAAGCCATGGGCTTCTCCCGGCTGTCCATCTCCAAAAAATACATTGGCTATGCCTTTGCGGCCAGCCTTATCGGCGGCGTTTTGGGGCTTACCGTCGGCTGTACCCTCATCCCGGCGGTCATCGCCAACGCTTTCAATATCATGTACGCCATGCCCGCCCTGCAATTCAAGGACCAGACGGCGATGTGCGTGCTGGCGGTGCTGGCGGCGGTAGCCTGCACCACCGGCGCGGCGCTGTGGGCCTGTCTGTCCACACTGATGGACACCCCCGCCAACCTCATGCGGCCCCGGGCCCCCAAGGCGGGCCGCCGGGTGCTGCTGGAGCGGGTGCGGTTTGTGTGGAACCGACTATCCTTCACCTGGAAGGTGACCATGCGCAACCTGTTCCGCTACCAGCGGCGGTTCTGGATGACCGTGATCGGCATCGGCGGGTGCACCGCCCTGATTGTCACCGGCTTCGGCCTCCACGAATCCATTTTTGATATCCTGGATAAACAGTTTGACGAGATTTCCATTTATGACGCCAGCATCGGCCTGGATGACCGCGCCGCCCCCAAGGAGCTGGCCGAGGTGGAAGATTATCTGTCCTCCAGCCCCTACGTAGACCGCACTCTGCCCTCTCGCCAATCCCTGGTAGAGGCATCCGGCGGGGGCCGGGCCTATGACGCGTATCTCATGACCGTCTCCGGCCTGGAGGAATTTGAGCAGTTTATCGACCTGCGCCACCGGAAGGACGCGGAACCCGTGGCCTTGCCGGAGGACGGGGTCATCATCACTGAAAAACTATCCGAACTGCTGGAGCTGTCCGTGGGGGATACCATCACCCTGGACGGCGACAAGCGGGTAGACGCCACGGTGGCCGACATCGTGGAAAACTATGTCTACCACTATGTCTATCTTTCCAACAGCTACTATGAAAAGCTGTTCGGCGAGGCCCCGGAGAACAATGTGCTGCTGCTGGCCTATGCGGACGGCACCGACACCGCCCAGTCCGACCATGTGTCGGCGGAGCTGATGGCCATGGACGCGGTGATTTCCTACTCCTATTTCGCCACCATCCGGGACAGCTTTACCAACAGCATGGAGGCCATTGATTACGCAGTGGTCATCATCATCACCGCCGCGGCGGCCCTGGCCTTCGTGGTGCTCTATAACCTCACCAACATCAACATCACCGAGCGCACCCGGGAGCTGGCCACACTGAAGGTGCTGGGCTTTTATGACAAAGAGACCACCGCCTACGTCTACCGGGAAAACGTGTTCCTCACCCTGTTCGGCATCGCCCTGGGGCTGGTACTGGGCCGCCTCCTTCACGCCTGGATGGTGCTCACCGTGGAGGTGGACCTGGTGATGTTCGGCCGCACCGCGCCCCCCTACGCCTATGTGCTGGCAGCGGTGCTGACGGTGGTGTTCTCCGTGATGGTGAACATCGCGGCCCACTTCAAGCTGAAAAAGGTGGATATGGTGGAGAGCTTGAAGACGGTGGAGTGATAAGCCGCCAATTTTAATCAGGAGGTGCGGATGAATGGATCGTCGTATCATCGCTGATATCTCAAATTTTATCTTCGTTTCCGATAAGCCTGAAAAGGCTGACGCCATTTTCCTGCCCGGCGGCTCCTATCCGGAACAGCCGGAATACGCGGCCCAGCTGTACCGTCAGGGCTATGCACGGTGGCTGATTCCCGCGGGCGGGATCAGCGTAAAGCGGGACAACTGGCCGGGGGTCCGCTCGAAAGCAGACATATACAACGGCGATTATCAATCCGACTGTGAGTTCTTTACGGACGTGCTGGTGAAAAATGGCGTGCCGGTTTCGGCAATTATTAAGGAGAACCGGTCCGGCCACACCCGGGATAACGCCTTCCTCTCACGAGAGGCCGTGGACAAGCGCGGCGTTGCGATCCACACGGCGCTGATCGTCTGCAAAGCGTTTCACGCCCGGCGGTGCCTGATGCTGTACCAGATGGCTTTTCCTGATGTGGACATAAAGGTGTGCCCCGTGCATTGTTATAACATCACCAAAGATAATTGGTATGAAAGCAAGGCGGGGATAGACCGTGTCCTTGGGGAACTGGCCCGGTGCGGGAATCAATTTGTTGGGGACATTGAGCGATACCTATTGTAATATGCACCGCAGACAAGAAAAGGCCCCGCCGCGATAAGCGGCGGGGCCTTTCGTTTGCTATGGTCGGCTGACAAACCCTTAGTCGGCCAGCAGGTTGCGCTCAGTCTCCTTGTCGAACAGGTGCACCAGCTCGCCGGGGAAGGTGAAGTGGATGGTGGTGCCGTAGGGGATGCCGGCCCGGAAGCTCTCGGGCAGGTCAGTGGTGGCAACAACCAGCACCACGTCCTTCTCCGCGCCATTGTCTTCCTTGGCGGTGACGTGCAGGTGGATCTCGCTGCCCATCATCTCGGACACGTCCACGCGGGCCGCGATGGTGTGGGCGCCGCTGCCCTCGGCGAAGGACACGTGCACGGGACGGATGCCCAGGATGATGTCCTTCTCGGGGACGTTCTTGGCCGCCAGCTGCTTCTGGATCTTCTCGGCGATCTCCATGGTCGCGCCGGCCACCTTGACCGCGTACCCACTGCCGGACTTGACCAGGCGGGCATTGAAGAAGTTCATCTGGGGCATGCCGATAAAGCCGGCCACGAAGACGTTCACCGGAGCGTCGAACACCTCTTGCGGGGTGCCAATCTGCTGGATGAAGCCGTCCTTCATGATGACGATCCGGTCGCCCAGGGTCATGGCCTCGGTCTGGTCATGGGTGACGTAGATGAAGGTGGTGTCGATGCGCTGGCGCAGCTTGATGATCTCGGCACGCATCTGGTTGCGGAGCTTGGCGTCCAGGTTAGACAGGGGTTCGTCCATCAGGAAGACCTGCGGCTCACGCACGATGGCACGGCCGATGGCGACACGCTGGCGCTGGCCACCAGACAGAGCCTTGGGCTTACGCTCCAGGTACTGGGTGATGTCCAGGATCTCCGCCGCCTCCTTTACGCGGCGGTCAATCTCGTCCTTGGGCAGCTTGCGCAGCTTCAGGGCGAAAGCCATGTTCTCGTACACCGTCATGTGGGGGTACAGGGCGTAGCTCTGGAACACCATGGCGATGTCGCGGTCCTTGGGCTCCACGTTGTTGACGAGCTTGTCACCGATGTACAGCTCACCCTCGCTGATCTCCTCCAGGCCGGCCACCATACGCAGAGTAGTGGACTTGCCGCAGCCGGAAGGGCCGACCAGCACGATGAACTCCTTGTCCGCGATTTCCAGGTTGAAATCGTGAACAGCCGTCACGCCGCCGTCGTAGATCTTCTTGATGCCTTTCAAACTCAAAGTTGCCATAGCATGGACCGTAAATGCGCCGCCTCCGTAGCGCACCCTCGCCCCAGGGGAGTTTACCCCAGGGACATTACGGCAAGTCTCCACATTGCCGCACCGCCGGTCCGCGGGTGTTTCCTCCTTTTTTGATCCTCGGCCCGACTATGGGCGGGAAGCCGCCCAAGGGAGTAGCCGAACCGGGTGGTTTGGTTCCGGGCGTTGCCCGGTGAGGGGATGTGCTGCCTCAATTTTAACAAACCACCTTGCGCACTGTCAAGAGGAAGCCCACAGTTTTCACAAATTTTTCACTGGGACGCAGGGGATTTTCCCTTATTTCCCCAGTAACGCTTCCTCGGCCTCAATAGCACGGAACCGGGGCATAATACCGATCTTATCCGGCGTGTGGACGGGGAGCTGGTAGATATCGTGCCCAGGGAACTGGTTTCCCTCCACCAAGCAGGGCCCTTCCGGCGTAAAGCAGACATCCCA
Organism: uncultured Oscillospiraceae bacterium; assembly: GCA_910587205.1. Lineage (GTDB taxonomy): Bacteria > Bacillota > Clostridia > Oscillospirales > Oscillospiraceae > Enterenecus. Next base: position 70,973 of record CAJULZ010000001.1, on the reverse strand, counting down.
GCCCACATATCCCACCTGGGGCACCACCTGGGCGGCCTCCCGCACCAGCGCTGCCGCCTTGTCCCAGTCAGGGAAAACAAACCCCTTGATGGGCGTGCCGGTGGCGGGGTGGTTCACGTACAGGTTTTTCCGCTTATCCAACGCCCGGTCGGTCACGGTCCCCGTCTCCGGATCCATGGGGGCCACCATACCGCCGCTGTTGAAGTTGTCCACAAATTTCCCGTTGCCGATGCGGAACATGGCTGTGACCAGATAGACCTTCCCGCTGTTCCCCCGGATGGTCACCATGCGTACCGTATTGATGGAGCCGGGATAGATGGCCGCCACCGCAGGGTGCTGCTCAATGACCTCCTCCAGCTCCAGCAGGGGCGCACGCTCCAGCAGGTGGCTGTACAGCGCGTCCAGAGAAGGGAATCCGGCAGTTTCCAGCTTCTCGATGCCCCACCCGCAGCTTCCCGCGGACGGCTTGGCCATAAACACCGGATGGCGGGCCAGGAACGCCATCACTTCGTCCCGGTTTTCCCCCGTCACCGGAACCCAGTCCCGGTGAAGAAACCTCGCAAACCGGGTGTTGAACTTAATCTTGTCCCCCAGCTCGTCCATGTGGGCCTTGTCGTTGTATTTCGCCACAATTTCGTTGTTCCGCCCCCGGGTGAGGTAGGTGTCCCGCTGTTCCGGGGTGAGGTTGTACATCTCGAACAGGTCGTAATCCATATACCCTGCGCCATATTTTACCGCGCAGTCCCGCATATCCCGGAAGATAGACAGCCGGGAACACCCCGTCTTTTCGTGGATAGAGCTGATTTTTTCCAGCATGGCCTTGTAGTTCATCTTCAGCACCCGCTGAATAAGATAGCTTAGCTTCATAAAAACCTCCCGGAGTTCCCTTTTCCCGAAAAAAGGAGCCAAAAAGAACCTAAATTTGCTGATGGTTTGCCGCTAAACCGTTCCATATCCGCCCAGCTGTGTGCTGCTTCTACCCGGTCATGCGGTTTTTCTTATCTTACCATATCCATACGAAAAAGACAATGACCGGAAAAATCCCGTCCCTTTTGGAGGACGCGCCGTTGCCCGGAACTTTCGGCAATTTTGCAAAACCAGCTCGGACCGGCCCAAAACCCTTTATATTGTTACCGGTTAGTCATAGCTGTATATCGTTTTAGGGTATTTGTCATCCTCGCCCTTGTTTATTCGGTTGTATCGTCTATCCAAATCCAACGCTACAAGTAACACAGCCTCCAGTTTGCCCAGGAGCTGCCTATAACGACGGTCTCGCGCTTTGCATATTTCAGGGTGACAACTCCGTTCACCAGCCCTTGCGCAGTATGAATCTGAACCGGGATAAAATGGGCTTGACAACCCCCCAGTTTTAATTGTATACTTATTATCGTTATTTGGTTTACAATTGGAGGAATGATTATGACGACAGATTCTGTGTTCAACACCCGGCGGCTGGCCCTGTGCGCTGTACTGACGGCGGTACTGTGTGTTCTGGCCCCTATCTCCATCCCAATCGGCCCTGTCTCCATCACCGGCGGCACCCTGGCAATCTATCTGATCGCCTGTCTCCTTGGAAGTAAATGGGGCGCTGCGTCCACTCTGGCCTACCTTTTGGTGGGTTTTGTGGGCCTGCCGGTATTCAGCAATTATATGGGCGGCGCGGCGCGTCTCGCAGGCCCCACCGGGGGTTACTTGCTGGGGTACCTCCCCATGGTGCTGCTGGCAGGGGGCGTGGTGGAACTCACCCTGCGCCGCTTCGGTGGCGAAAGCAAAGCAGATACGGTCATCGCGCTCGTTTTTCAATTCCTGGGCATGATTCTGGGTACCGCCGTGCTGTACGCGTTCGGCACCGCCTGGTACTGCTTTCAGGCAGGGGTAGATCTGCAAACGGCCCTGTGGACCTGTGTCATCCCCTTTATCCCCTTCGACCTGCTCAAAATGGCCGCCGCGCTGGCGGTGGGCACGCCCATCCGCCGCCGTTTGGGCCGGGCCGGGCTGCTATAAAATCACTTGCAATTTTCGCCGGCCCTGTTATAATAGGGGTAGAAGTATTCTTACGTTTCACGCGAAACGTCTGTTTGCCAAATTCCCACAGAGAGGTGAGCGTATATGCTAAGCGGGATTTCCGGCGCGGTCTCCTACTCCCCCTATGGCAGTTCCGGCGCGGCTTATGCCGGCCATGCCGCCTATGCCCAGGGCAAGGACAGGACCCAGCGTCCGTCCACCCTGATCACCGCCCACAAGGCGGCCCAGCCCGAATCCCCCGTCCAGCCCGTCACCCCGGTGCGGCCGGTGCGCTTCGACGAGGACCCCGCCCAGTCCGCCCTTTTACGCCAAAGCTCCGACCCGGTGGAGATGGCGGTGCGGATGCGCATCCAGTACCCTGACAGCGAGGCGGCAGCCGGCCAGCGGGCCCAGGATCCGGCCCTGTCCGGCGTCAAGCAGGCGGACAGCGCGGACGCCGCCTCCGCCCTGGGGAAGGCCAAGAGCCCCCAAGAGGTCATGGCGGAGGGCGAGTGCCAGACCTGTAAAGAGCGTAAATACCAGGACGGTTCCGACGATCCCGGGGTGTCTTTCAAAACCCCGTCCCACATTGGCCCGGATCAGGCGGCTTCCGCCGTCCGTGGACATGAAAACGAGCATGTGGTGCGCGAGCAGTCCAAGGCCCGGCAGGAGGGCCGCAAGGTGGTCAGCCAGTCCGTTACCCTCCACAGCGACATCTGTCCGGAATGCGGCAAAGTCTATATCTCCGGCGGCACCACCCGCACCGTCACCAAGGCGGGTGCCGGTCAGCAGGCCGACCCCCAGCAGCAGGGGCAGGACCCCCGCACCCCCTTCTCCGCCGTGGCATAATTCGCAAAAAGGGCTTCGGGAATCCCCGAAGCCCTTTTCCTATTCACAGTTCCAGGTGATAGTCACACCGGTCCTCTACCTTATAGGCGCTGAAATAGCGCTCCTCCAGGGGAATCCACCGCTTACGGAAGTCCTGTACCCGCTCCGGGCCGTCCCGTCCGGCGATACGCCGGAGCTGCTCGTCCGGATCTACGGTGAGGAACACCCGCCGGTCATAGTAATCCCACAGGGCCGGATGGCAGGAATATGATCCCTCCACCACTACCATAGGGGAGGGCTCCAGCGCAATGGGCTCCCCCAGTTCCCCAGTCTTGCAGGAATACGGCCGGTAAACCGGGCCCCGTCCTTCCGACAGGGGAACCAGCACCTCGGCACAAAACCGCTCGTGGTCGATGTTCCCGCCGGGCTGGGCGTACCGCTCCCCGGTACGCTGCTCCGGCCGAAGGAAAAAGTGATCCATGTGCACCACAGGCAGGCCCAGCCGCTTTTTAATCTTAGCCGCCAGGGTGCTCTTGCCCGACGCGCACCGGCCTTCAATCGCCACTATCGTCCGCTTCCCCCGGTCCCGGAGCCGCTCCAGCTCCCGAAACAGCACCACCACCGAGGCCGAACGCCTCACCACCCGGTAGGCCGGGCGATAGGCTGCGCGGTAGCTGGGGCTGTGGGACAGCGGGCAACAGCCCGCGCTGATATAACTCTCCAGATAGTCTTCCAGCTCCTGAGGAGTAAAACCAAACACTCCCTCCCCGGTTAGCCGGCGCAACTCGTCCAGCTTTCCCAGAAAGGTCTTGCGCCGCCCTTCATGGAGCTGGGCCGAGCGAAAAAAGTCCCGGTTCAGCGCCCGCAACGCCTCCTCCGTGAACTCCAGCGCCGCCAGCGCCACCCGCACCATGCCGTTCCCGATGTCCTCCACCGGCGAGGCCCCCGGGTCGGCCGGGGTGGCCGCCCGTTCCGCCCGCAGCCATGCCAGGGTGGCGTTGGGTTCACAGATTAGATGCTCTCCGCCAAATTCGTTTTGGAAAACGAGTTTTACCGCGTCACAGGGCTCCATCAGGGGGTAGCGCCTGGCATGATCGGCCAGCACGCGGCACAGTTCCGTGTAATGGCCCGGTTCCATCCAAGACACCATCCTTTCCTCCGGTGGGCGGTCCGCCGCCCCCGCGTAAACAGCCGCGCCCTTCATGGACGCAGAAAGGCAGTGCAAGAAGGGTCACAGGCCCTTCTTGCACTGCCCGTTACTTTTATTGTAACAAGGCCGCGCCCCGCTGTCAAGACAGGAATTACACCCTTATTTTGCCTGTTTTTCCCTGTTTCCACCTCTATTGGGTACTTACTGCAGCTTTTGAAATTGTTTCCAGCGACGCGGTGGGGCTGCGCCGGCACAGGCTGGCAATACAGCCCAGGCAGGCGGGGATCAGGAACAGGTCCGCGCATACCCATGCCGCCGGGGAGGCAAAGCAGGCCGCGCCATACCCCAGGGCAGGGACGAAGAAACAGCCCACCACTGTGCGGGCAATCATCTCCAGCACACCGGCCAGAATGGCAAGCGCACCAAAGCCCATGCCCTGGATGGAGAAGCGCAGAATATTTACCAGAGCCAGGGGGAAAAAGAACGCGGTAAGGGTGACAATATACTGGGAGGTGAGCGCGACCAGCCGCTCCAGCCCGCCTTCCGCCGGGTCCAGAAACAGCATCGTGGCCTGGGGCGCCAGGAACAGCATGGACAAAAAGGCCAGCACAGCGTACCCCAGCCCCAGCAGGGAGCAGGAGCGCACCCCCTGGCGCAGACGCTCCAGGCGGCCCGCGCCCACGTTCTGCCCGCAGTAGGTTGCCATGGCGGAACCCATGGCGTCATAGGGGCAAGCCAGGAGCTGCTGGAGCTTGTTGGCCGTGGATACCGCGGTGACATACACGCTGCCCAGACCGTTTACAGCCACCTGCATTACGATGGAGCCAATGGCGGTGACGGAGTATTGCAGGCCCATGGGCAGACCCATGGCGCACAGCGCCTTGCACGCGTCCAGGTTGGGACGGCTCTCCTCCCGTGTCACATGCAGGATGGGGAACCGGCGCACCATGTATATCAGGCACGCTACGCTGGACACCGTCTGGGATACTACGGTGGCCACGGCCGCCCCCGCCACGCCCCAGTTAAACGCCAAGATAAACGCCAGGTCCAGCACAATGTTCAGCCCCGCGGACAGGGCCAGGAAGTATACCGGGGTGCGGCTGTCCCCCAGGGCCCGGATGATGCAGGCCAGAAGGTTATAAACGAACACCGCCGGAATGCCCATGAAAATCACAAAAATATAGGCATATGCGTCTTGGTAGAGGTCCGCGGGGGTGTCCATCGCGGTGAGAATATCCCCGCAGAGCAGGCCGGTGCCCACGGTGAGCACCAGGGAGATGGCGGCGGAGAGGTATACGGCATTTGCTACGAACCGTCGCATCTGCGGGTAGTCCTTCGCGCCCATCCGCTGGGCCACCGGGATGGCAAAACCGCTGCACACGCCCAGGCAAAAGCCAATGACGAAAAAGTTGATGGAACCGGTGGCCCCCACCGCGCCCAGCGCCTGCGAGCCCAGCAGCTTGCCTACAATCATGGCGTCCACCATGTTATATAGCTGCTGGAACAGCAGCCCGAACAGGGTGGGCAGGGTAAAACCCAGGAGCAGCCGCATGGGGCTGCCTGAGGTAAGATCTTTGGTCATTCAGGAATTCCTCCTTCCAAGGCGGGATCAAGGTTTGTACCTTCCGGGGCCGCGCTGCGCTACGCCACACCACGCCGCGCCCATGGACCGCCCCCCGATCCATGTTGGACTTATTATAGCCGCTTCCCTGGCAAATGCAAGAGGACTTTTCCACAATCTTCACCCACCATTTTTCTGATAAATTGGGGGATACTCCCGGCATTTTCCCCCTTAACTTTCCGCTTTCCCATTCAGAAGATGCAAAAATGTACCCTGCTTTCCGTCCACTTCCGTCATTATGACGATTTCCTTTGCCCGTCCCATGGAAAACGGGGCCCCGCCAGCCGGCAGGGCCCCGTTCCATTCATACTTAGACTTCGCTCAGCGGGCGTTTACAATTCGTCCCGCTCCTTCTGGCTGCGGATTTCCTCTCGCTGGACGACGAAGATCGCCCGCAGCAGACGGTCCTGTTCCTTGGGGGGCAGCGATTCAAACTTGCAGCCATAGCGGATCATACCCTCGCTCCGCTCCCCCGCCCGACGCACCAGGCAGTTGAAGCTGAAGGGGTCCATGCCCGGCGTCAGCTGGACGCCGGTAATGGTCAGCCGGTCGTCCACCTCATACTCCTCCTGGCTGCTGATAAGCACGCCGCCGGCGCTGATGTCCACCACCATGCAGGGCATGGGCTTGCTCCCCGGATGCCCCTGCCTGGCTCGCTTGGCGCACGTGCCGCCGGTATTGGGACTGATCCGCTGGCGGAAAAAGGCCCGCTGCTCCTTGCTGAACTTGCTCTCCAGCCGGTCCAGTTTCCAGATCAAGTTGGTGCTGCCGCAGATTTTGCCGTGAATCACCAGATTGCTCCGCTCCCGGAAAAAGCGCAGCTTGATCTCCTTGTTATACAGCACCGGCGGCAGCTCGTTCCCCTTGGCCTCCCGGATGACGATCGCCCCGTTGTGGTAGCTCTCCACCTTGCCCACGAAGGTCAGCCGGTTCTCCATCGTCAGCACCTCCACCGTCATTCCGCGGCGGAAATCGAAATCCTCCTGTACGGCCGCCTCTTGCGCGGTCTCCTGCACGGCCTCCTCGGCCTGCGGCGCCTCGTTCATGTTCCCACGTCTCCTTTCCCTCTTGTCCTTGCCCCGGTCACATGGCCATGATGAACTGAATCAGGATGGCCGCCTCCGCCCGGTTGATGGTGCTCCGGGGCCGCAGATAGCCGTTCCCGTCCCCCTTCACCGCGCCCAGGTACACCAGAATGCCCACCGAGTTCCGGGCATAGGGGGAGATCTGCGCCTGATCCAGGAAAATGGACAAATCCGCCGTCAGGCCGTTGGTCAGATTGTGCCCTGTGGCTTGAAGGGTGTTGTAGATCATCACCATGGCGTCCTGCCTGCTCAGGTTGTTGTTGGGGTAGAAGTTCGCGCCGTCGCCGCTGACGATCCCCAGGCTTTTCGCCGTGGCCAGCGCCTGGCCGTAATAACTATTGACGGGCACATCGGCAAAGCTGTACCCCCCGCCGCCGTTGAGCCGGAACGCCCGGCACAGCATCACCACAAAGTCGCACCGGCGGATGGGCAGCGACGGGCCGTACCCGCCGTTCCCCATGCCGTTGACCACGCCGCTGCGGTAGAGGTAGTCCACCGCATCCGCCGCCCAGGCATAATTGCCCATGTCATTGAAGTAGCCGGAAGTCCCGGACCGACCCACCGTGACATTGATCCGGCCGCTCACCTGCTGGCCGTTGACGCCTACGCCGGTGTAGCCGATGGTCGCCGTGCCCTGGTAGCCGCCCCGGGGCACAAAGCTGAGCTGGTCGATACCGGGCGTGCCCGAGCGGTAGAACCGCGCGCCTACGTTTACCGCGGTCCCCGTGCCCCCGCCGCTGTAATTGCTGTACAGCTGGCCCGCGGCGGCAGGCGGCAGACTGGTGATCTGGATGTAGGACAGCTCCTGGTCCATCACCGCGTAGCACACGCTGCGTACCGTCGAGGAGGACAACTTCACCGGACTGGCCGCGGTAGTGCTCAAGTTGATGTCGTTGGGCGCCGGGGTGGACACCTGGATCACCACGGTACCGGTAAAGGAGGTGCGGTTCCGGTCGGTGCTGTACCCGGTATAGGGGATGCGCACCGTGCCGGTGTACTCCTTCCCGGCCAGGAAGGAGATCCGCCCAAGCTGGTTCTGGTAGCTGTTGCTGGTGGAGCGGTAATAGCTGTTCCAGCTGGATACCTGGGTGTTATAGCTGTTGCTGGAACGGTAGTCATAGTACATCACGCCCTGGGCATTGCCCGGCAGGCCTGTAAACTGCACATAGTCCAGCGTGCTCCCCGTGGCGGCCAGGCAGGCGTTGTTGAAGTCGCTGGCCTGGAAGTTCACCAGCTTGCCGCTGTAGGTGGAATACCGCACGGTGGGATTAGAGGGATCGCCGTAATCAATATAGATGGTTCCTGAGAAGGTGTTCCCCCGGACGCCATAGCCGGTGTAGCTCATGGTCACCCGGCTGTTGGCCGTGGAGGCGGGCACAAAGGACACCCCGCCGATAGCGGGCGCGCTGCTGGGATAGTAGTTGGTGGCCGGGCTGACATAGCTGCTGTAGCTGCCCGAGCTGTTATAGTTGAAATACAGCGTGCCCTGGCTGGAGGCGGGCAGGTAGAACCGCACGTAGGACAGCTGCTCACCGATGGAAGCCAGGCTGGCGGCAGTGAAATCACTGGCCCGGAAAATGATCTGGTCCCCCCAGTTGCCGGTGTAGCGCACGTCGGTATTGCGCACCACGTCGGAGCCTGTGCCGCCCCCGCCGGTGATATTGATGGTCACCCGGCCGCTGACCGCCCGGTTGGACACGTCATAGCCCTGGTAGCCGATGGTCACAACGCTGGGGCAGTTCTGGGCCGGGACAAAGGTCACGCTGTCCAGGTAGGGGGCGGAGAGGCGGCCATAGGCTGTCCCCGCCGTCACCTGCTGGGCGTTCTCCCCCAGGGTGAGATAGTCATAATACAGTGTACCCGAGCTGGCCTGGGGCAGGGTGAACGTGACGTTCTTCAGGTCGCGGCCGTTCTTGGTGCGGCACGCGGCGTTGAAGTCGCCGGCCTGGAAGGTGATGGGACGGTCCCGGGTGGTGGAGTATACCACATCGTTCACCGCGTTCACCGGCACTCGGATCAGGCCGGAGAAGGAATTGCTGCCGCAATAGGCGGTATAATGGATCTCTGCGGAGCCGCTGAACGTGGTGCGGGCCACAAAGCCCAGCTCGCTCAGGGCAAGCTGCCCGGCGTTCGTCTTGGGGTTCAGGTAATACTTTTCCATCCCAACCCCCGCGCCGGTGTCTCCTTCGTAGAGATAGCCGTAGTACAGGATGCCCTGGTCGGTGCCCACCGTCAGGTTGGTAACATAGTCCACCGAGCCGTAGCCCTTGGAGTAAGCAATGGCGTTGAGCCGGCTGCGGATGCTGCTGTGGTTCATGCTGATCTCCGCCCCGGCGTTGATGGACGAGGTGGTGATGAGGGTGGAGGTGTCCTCCACCACGTTGATGGTACAGGAGGCGATATACTTTCCCTTTCTGACGGTGACGTGGGCGTTGCCCACGGCGCGGGGACTCACCTTGCCACCGCTCACAACATAGACCACCGCATTATTGTCCGACTCCCACACCGCTACATCGTGGGTGTCTGCATCGCCATAGGGACGAACCACCAGGGTGGCAGGCACGTTCTTGGTCAGGGTAATGGGGGTGGCGGCATCGGCCTTCTCCCCATTGTACTCAATGACGATGCCGCTCACCTTCACGGTGCACACCGCCTTCAAGTCGTCCGAATCCCCCGCCTTGGCGGTTATGGTGGTCTCCCCCGGCCCCTGGGCTTTCAGTGTAGCCGTGCCGGGGTAGGCGGCGCTGGGCTCCACCGTTACCACAGTCTCGTCGCCGGAAATCCATTCCACGGCGGAAACCTTGGAGCCATAGGGCTGCGTGTCCAGAGTGACGGTGGGGTTCACCGCAGCAGTCAATGTTATCACCGGGTTGGGGAAACTGATCTTGGTGACCCCCTGGGCGCTCACGGTAACGGTACAGCTTCCAGACACGCCAGAACCATCTTTTGCCGTGGCAGTGATGGTAGTGGAGCCCACACCCTTGGCCGTAACCAAGCCGGTGTCCTTGTTCACAGTGGCCACCTTTTCGTTGGTGCTGCCCCAGGTCACAGTTTTGTTGGTGGCGTTGGCGGGCTCCACCGACGCCGTCAGCGTCTGGACCCCGCCGCCCATCGTCATGGACAGCGTGGACGGGGTTACGGTGACGCCGGTGACGGGGACGTTGACCGGGGCGGGATTCGTGACGGTCAGGGTATGAGTTGTGCTTCCTGTGTCAGTTCCCCCAGATGTCGCTGTAACAGTAATTGTAACACTGCCTGCCGTCACTGCCTCAATGGTGGTTGTTGCGGTTGCATCTGAACTAAACCTCACAGTACCATCGCCGGATTGGCTCCATTGATACGTTGCCGCAGGATCCGGCAATGCCAGCTCAGCCTCAATCGTGGCCGAGTCGCCTACCGATAATGTGGCAGGCAGGGTCGCGGGCGACACACCTTTAATCGTTACCGTCAAATCCAACGCCATCGCGGGCGTCACCGCCATGGTCAGCGCCATAGCCAGGGACAGTACCAGCGCCCCCAAGCGGCGCAGACTATTTTGTTTCATGCTTTGCACTCCTTTGCGCGGTTTACGTTCCAAGCGGGGAGCGGGCGGATTCCGCCCGCTCCCCATGGCGGTTGTTACTTCTTCCACTCGCGGGGCACATCCAGCGTCACCGTATAGGTGGCGTTGTCCCCTGTCCCGCTCTTGGTAATGATAATCTTCATGCTCAGCGTATTGCCCACGCCGTTGCCGTTTTCGTCGCACAGTGTATTGCGGAAGTTGATGGTATACCCGTTGCCCGCGCCAGAAACGCTCAGCTTGACGGTGGAGATGGGGGCGGTAGCCTCCACCACATCCTTATCATGCTTGTCGTCCCCGATCACCTGGATTGCGCCGCCGCTTGTGACCAAGCCCCCAATGGCGGCGTAAGTCGTATTCGCGTGGCCGGTTGCAGCCAGCTTGCAGTTGTCCACGGGGATCGGCTTCTTGTCCGCGCTGGGCCGGGCGTACAGGTCCTCGCTGAAGGCCAGGGTGATAATGCCGTCCTTGATCTTAACCGCGTTGGGATCGGTCGTATCCCACTCAAGCACCTCAATACTGGAGAAGTTCACATCCACCTTGGGCTGCTCGTTGTCGTCGTTGTGCACCGAGTAGATGGCGCGGAATGCGTCGCCGGAGCCCATGGTGCTCTTGCCCACCGCAATGAAGGTGTAGTTGTTGATGCCCACCATGCCCGTGCATTTTACCATATTTTTGCCCTGCACCGTATTGTTCGCCTGGGTGAAGGTGTTGTTGCCGCTGGGGCTCTTCATGACAATGGTGCTGCTGGGCTGGGAATTGCGGATGCGGCTGGCAAAGGTGTTCTTTGCCGCCGTGGTGGCGTACTCATCGAACACCGTGCCCTGGTAATCGCCGCCGCTGGTCACCGGCCTGCACATGGCGTCCAGCACAGTGAAGTCCGCACCGTAGAGGCCTGTCACCGTATTCACATCACTTGCGGCCACATGCTTGGTAAACAAGTCGCTGAACCCTTCGGGCTCGTTGCCCCGGAGCACCAGCATATAGTCCAGGTTGGCAGTGGGGGTCTGGTAGATGGAAATCTTGACGCTGGTGCCGAAAATCTCCGCATCAATGCCGGGACGCACCGCCTTTTCGGTGGTGAAGCGGTAGACCTCGGCGTTGGCCTCATAGCTGTCGGAGGTGTTGGCCGTCACCACATAGAGGAGGTAGACCGTGTCGGGCTGGAGGTCGCTGAGGGTGATGGTGTCCCCCGCGATGTTGGGGCGGAGGCGCTCGGTGACGCCGCCCCGGCGGGTGCCGCTGTTGCCCTCCTGGGCCAGGGCCACCACAGTGGCCCGGTCCGGCGCGGCCAGGTAGTAGCGGTGGTCGTTGGTGATCACGTCTTTGTTATTTTTATCAGCCGTCGGCCCCTGGGTGGGGATCGTGCTCAGCACGGGCTTTCCGGAGGCGGTTAAGGGGGCGTTGGCCGATCCGGCCGCATCCACAATCTTGCCGCTGTCGCTCCAGTTTTTACCCAGGCCCAAGGCGGTGGGCGGCACCCGGTTGTTGTATTCCGTGATCTTGTCCTCCTGTCCCTTCATGGGCAGGGAGTTGTCCAGCGTCGGCGCGGTCACGCTGTCCATGGGCACGGCCACCCAGTACACGTAGCCCGCCTTGTCAAGCATCACGTCAATGCTGGCGCTGATGTCTCCCGCCCGGATCACGGGATAGTTGTCGTTAAACTTGGGCGGGGTGCTGTCCCGGAGCTCCTTATAGAGCAGGCGCTGCTCGGGACGGCTGATGGTGGCCACGCCGTCGGTAGTCTTGGCGGCGTCCAGGTGGCTCTTACGGCTGCCGTCGGCCACGTTGGTCAGGCCCGTGTGGTAGCCGGCCTCAATGGAGATTTTCACATTGATCCCGTCCACATTGCTGGAGCCCACGTTAGTCACGCGGATGGCGTACTCACGGTCGCCGTGCACGCTCCCCATCGTGACCAGCTGGGGGAAGGTGCGCTGGTTTTTGATGACCCGATGGAAGCTGCTGTAGACGAAGCCGTCCTCCAGGCCGGAGGCGATTACGCTGGCGGAGCCCTCATATACCCAGCCCAGTCCATCATCCAGCGCACCTTCCGCCGGTTTGGGCCGGGAGTAGAGCTCATAATCCATGGTGCGGTCGGACCAGATCAGCATATCCCACATCATGGCCTCTTGCACCGCGTCCACAGCCTCCGGCTCCACAGTGAAGTTGAAGTCGATGTCGAAGGGAGGGGCTACGTGGCCGGCGGGAAGTCCCGAAGCCGCGTTAATGGCAACGCTCTGGCTGCGGTTCACCGACACGTGGGCGAACACGATGCGGAAATTGTCCAAGCGCAGGGGATTCTTTTTATTCAGGGGGTTGGGCTTAAGGGCCATATCGTAGATGCCGGACAGGACGAAGAAATAGGTCGCGCCGCTCTTAAGGTTCAGGGCGCTGGGGCCAAGGCCGTCGCTGTTGTCGTCCTTGGTGGTGGGGAGCGTGACGACCATGTTGCCGTCCTCCATAGTCACCGTAGCATACCGGTAGTCCACCACCCATTCGGTGTTCCCATCCTTGAGATCGTCCGGCCGGATCTTCGCCAGCTCCTCCCGGCCGTTGGCGGCAATCTGCCACATCTTAATGTGGTTCTTCAGCGCCGTGGCCAGCGCGTCCCGGGCAGCGTCCTGCTCCGCTCCGGTGGTCTGGGTCACCTTGTCATACAGCGCCTTGAACTCCTCCTCCTTTATGGGGTCGCCCTGGACCCGCTCGTCAAACACCAGGCGGATATCGGTGTCCGCCGTGGCCTCGTTGGGATTTTCGGTGTCCACATCGGTGAACTCCTGGTGCACTTTGGGCGGGATGTCGTCCAGCGTACGCACATTGCGCGCCTCTACTTTCGCACACAAGTTGCCCGCCTTGTCCTCGGCCACCACATACAGCATATAAGAGGTGGTGCCGGTGGTTTTGCTGTTCAGGCCGGAAATGGCATAGCTGATCTCGGTAGCCGCCTTGCTGGCGTTGCTCTTGCCCTTCTTGGTGGCGCTCAAACCGCTCTTGACAAAAGCCTTAGCCTTCACGTCCTTCCACTTGTCCGACGTCTCGTCGTCCCCGAACTCCAACACAAAGGGGTTGGAGCCGTCATCGGGATAGATGGCCCAGTAGAGGGTGCCCGGCTCGTCAAGGCTATAAGTCACGCCCACAGCGGTGGCGGTTGTGCGACCGAGATCCTGCTCCAGATAGGTAATGACCGGCGGGGTCTCATCCCGGGTGGTGAAGGTGAGCTTCTTTACAGCGGAGCTCTTGGCTCCGTTGTAGTCGGTGAGCCACAGATACAGGTCGTATTTGGTCTGCTCGTCCAGCGTCACGCTGTTGACATTGATGGGCTGGGTTACGTTCTTCACCATGTCCACGCTGCCGTACCCCAGATTGCCGTTGATAGCGGCGGACTTGAAGTCCTGGGCCTTAGGCGCGGTGCTGCCGGAGGGCAGCAGGGCGTAATACAGCAGGCAGTCCTTGTTGGTCATGGCGGTTACCTGGGCGGTCCCTGCCTCGGTAGTGTCCCGGGTGATCCGCGGGTAGCCAGAGGTGAAAGCCGGGACAGTACTGTCCGGGGTGCTAAAGGCCGTAACCTTCACAGGGCTGTGATTGCCCCGGTCGTCCACCAGGATCGCGCTGAGGTAGTAGGAGCCGTCGGTGGTCAGGCCGGACAGCTTGGCGGTATATTCCGTCTTGGAGGCCGTGGCCTTCAGGTTGCCGGACTTCACCGCCTTGCCGCCATATACCGGCGGGGAAATCAGGTCCTCCTCGCCCACCGAGCCGTCCGCCACGGCGGACAAGGCCCAATAGACGGTACCCGCCTTATTGGTGCTGAACACGGCGGTGGCGGAGGTGGGGGCCACCTCCTTCACCTTAGGATAACCCGCCAGCAGCCTGGGGTCGGCAGAGGACTCCGCAGCCTGGGTACTGTTCATGTTGGATCCGTTGATGTCGGCGTTAATGCCCGGCCGGATGTAGATAGAATCGGGCAATTCCGTCACAGTGGACCCGGCGGCGCCCACATTCAGGTCCTTAATGTCTCCGTCACCGGTGACGTTGGCGCCCACGTCCAGGTTGAGCTCGCCCACTCGCGTGCCGGTGTCCACCAGCACGTTGGAGCCCACCGCCTTCTCGTCCACCGTGACCTTGTCCGCCGAGCCCTGCACGATCTGGAGGTTGGACGAGGGGGTCTTGTTGACCACTTCCTTCACATTGCCCGCCAGCTGGAGCAGACTGCCGCTGTCACCGTCCAGCTCGATGTAGCTCAGCCCAAAGCCGGGCAAAGAGGAATCGTCCACGTAGGCGTTGGTACGCACCTTGGTAGTGCCGATGCTGGTGTTGCCTTCGGCGCGGATGGTAACGAACTGGTTACTGATGCTGTCCACAACCATCTCATCCGCTTCCACGTTGCGCAGCAGCACGCTGCTCTGGCTGGAATTGCTCTCCCCCGCGCCGCTGACGATGATCTGTCCCAGCACCGTCACGTTTTCCAGCAGCACTTCCCCCAGGTCCACGCCGCCAGTGAGCAGCAGGTTGCCGGTGATCACGCTGTTGCGCAGGTTCACGCCGGAGGAGCTCACCGTGACGTTGCCGTACACGCTGCCCAGGTCATAATCCCCCGCCTCGCTGATGGGGGTGCCGATGGAGCGCACCAGCATAGCGGCCACCTCGCCCCGGCTTATGTTGTTCCGCGGGCGGAAGCTGCCGTCGGCGTAGCCGTTGATGACGCCGTTGGCCGCCGCCGCGCCGATCAGGCCCCGGCTCCACTCCGCCAGCGTGCGGCTGTCGGAGAAGCCCAGGGTCTCGCCCACTGTCTCCTGAAGCATCAGGTTCCGGGTCAGCAGCACCGCGGCCTGCTCCCGGGTCACGGGGGCCAGGGGGGAGGCCGTGGTGGGGGACGTCCCTTTGAAATAGCCCATATTATAGGCGATATCAATGTCCTGGGCGTACCAGTCCCCGCTGCGCACATCGGTAAACGGGGTCCCACCCGTGCGGGTATAGCCGTAGGCACGGTTGACCAAGGTGACGAATTCCGCCCGGGTGATGTTCCGCTCGGGCGCCAGATTGCCGCCTACGTCGCCGCGCATAACGCCCCAGTCCACCAGCTGCTCCATATAGGGCATGGCCCAGCTCTGGCGGGAAGCGGCAGCCTGGGCGGGCATCGCCGCCGCCGGCAGCAGGCCCAGCAGAAGCGCCAGGCAAAGCACACCGCAGATTCCCCGGCGCAGCCGGCCCCTGATTCCTCCGTGTGTACGATTCTTGCTCATGGGTATGACCATTCCTTTCCGGCGCGTCCGCAAGACCAGGGGCAGACTATCCTCCCCCGCGGACCGCGCCTGTCCGTTTGCATTGGGTTTGTATGAAAAGCAGCGCCGCGCCCCGCGCGGCCCCGCCCTAAGCGCCTTCCCCGGCGGGCTTGGGCCGCCCTGTCAGCTGGAGGTTGAACACCGCCTCCCGCAGCATCGTCTCCTCGTCGTCGCACAGCTCCACGAACTTGGCCGCGTACATCATGCTCTCCGACCGCTCCGTGGGCCGCAGACGCAAAAGCTCACACCGCACCACCAGGGGTTCACTGGTCACCGGGACAACAATCTCGACCTGTTCGCCGATTTGTAAACCGTGGTTGGTGAAAAAAGCGACGCCGCCGCAGCTTAGATCGTTGGACTCCACCTCCCGCCGGCCTTTCCACCGGCCCGTCAAGGGGTAGATAAAGCTCTTGAATTGGACGGGCACCCGCAGGTTTTTGCGCATGTCGTTCCCATTGTTGGGCAACTTGTGCACCCGGAGCTGGACCATGTCGTTCCGGCTACGCTCCAGCACCCCTTCATAAGACGGGCTGCTGTCCGTAATGGACATCAATCTAAATTTTTTGTGGGTCAAGACTTTGTCGGTCTTGTCGTCCAGCACCCGCATCTGCCACAACTCCCCGCTGGGCGGCCCCTCCACCCTGGCACGGGCCAAGGCGGTGCCCCTGCTGTCCAGCAGCAGGTATAAGGTCTGTTCCTGTGCCATGTTCTTCTCCTTATCCCTCCCGGGCCCCGCCGCTCCCGGCGGTCTGCCCCGTTTTTCCGTTGTCCGACGCCTTGCCGGGGTCGAACTGCAAGAAGTACACATAGATCTCCACAATCGCCCGGTACAGCTCTTCCGGCACCTCCTGCCCCAGCTTCAGCTGGGTGAGGATGGTCGCCAGGGAATTGTCTTCATAAATGGGCACGCCGCTGTCCGCAGCCACCTCCACGATCTTTTCCGCCATATAGCCCATGCCGGACGCCACGATCACCGGCGCGCCGTCCCCCGCCTCATATTGCAGGGCCACGGCCTTCTTGGATGGGTTGCGTCTGCCGTCATACTTTGACATTGACACTGTTCTTCCCTTCAAAGATTTTGGGGAACACCTCAGTGAGCGTGACCGGCCGCTCCATCTTCCGCACGCTCACCCCCGCGGGGGTCAAGTCGTTCCGGGCGAGGATCTGGGACACAGCCTGCTCGATCTGCCGGGAGAAGGGGGCCACCCCGGGGGGGCAGGCCACCGCCACGTCCACTTCCTTTTCCCGGCTGGTCAGGATGACGTCAAACAGCCCCACATCCTGCACGTCCAGCTTGAATAGGAAACGCATGCACTTCTCCCCCTGGCCCTTTCCGCCCTTCTTCTCCTCCGCATCCGCGTCCACCCACAGCTCGGAAAACAGCTTTCGCCCGTCCAGCTCCACAGGGATGAGCAGGTGGTTCAGCGGCATGTAGACGCTCTCATTGATGAGCATGGCGGACACCAGGTTGCGGAACGTCTGCTGTACCTCGGCGCTGCCCTCCCCCCGGAGGGCCCGGGCCGCGGCGGCGGCCAGATGGTCGGCAAACTGGGCGGCGGGCGAGTCCTTGCTCACTTGGCTGCCCTGGAGCAGCTTGAGCAGGGCCCTGTCGTCGATCCCCCCCAGCATCCCCTTCAGGGTCCCATATCCGGCCAGCTGCCGGAATGCCTCGGTGAGCTTATCCTCCGACCCGTTTTCATACCGGGCCAGGTCCAACGCCAGCAGGCTTAGCAGCTCCCGGGGCGTACCCATGTCGTGGGTCTGGCTGACATATGCGGACATGAAGGGGAATACCTCCTGCTGCAAAAGGGCGATGTTCCCCCGCCGGTCTCCGGCGGCGATACCGTTTTCCAGCTGGGCCAGCAGCTCCCGCAGTTTATCCCCCCAGCTGGCGGGCATGGCGTCCGCCATCCCGGCCAGGTTGCGCACCAGGTTCCCCTCGATGTGGGCGGTGGAGGAATAATCGCTGTAGCTTTTCAGGAATTCCAGGATGTCTCCCCGCACCCCGTCCGATCCCGCCCGGGCATAAGCGTTGCGCAAAAGGGCAAACAGCGCGCCGCCGAAGCGGGTACCCGCCTTCATCTGAGCCGAAAGGAACTGGAGCAGCTCACCCTGGTCCATTTTCAGCAGCGCCATGGCCTGCGAGATCTCCTCCGCGATGCCCTCGCTCATGCCGGAGGCCACCACCGTCCCCTCCCGCACCAGCAGGCTGGACAGGCTCTGGGTAGCGCCCGGGCTCCGCCGCAGCTGCTGGAGGAAGGTCTGGAAATTGGAGTCGTACCGGATCTGCCCCGCCCCCGCCTGACCGCTGTCCTGCTGCTCGGTGCGGTTATCCGCCCCAGTCACCCGGCTGGGGTCCGGGACGTTCTGGATCTGGGTGTTGTCCGGCGAGACCGGGATGTTCCGGTTGGTGATCGTATTGTCATAACCCGGTACCGGGTTGGTCGCGCCCAAAAGATCGGCCATTTTTTCACACCCCTGAGATAAAACTTAGAAAACCCACTTAATTTTCCCCCGCGCCCTGCCGATAATAATAAGGATAAAAGATATTTACTGAGGTGGTGCTTTTTATGGGCAGCGGAAACGAAATTCTGGATATGTACATCTACGAGACCGGCACTCTGCTGGAACAGCTCGAGACAATCGTCCTGGAGGCGGAAAAGGCGGACACCTTCTCCCAGGAGAATGTGAACGAAATCTTCCGCATCATGCACACCATCAAGGGCTCCTCCGCCATGATGGAGTTCGACACCCTGGCCACCGTGGCCCACCGGATTGAGGATATGTTCTTCATCATCCGGGAAGGGACCATGTCCGTGGTGTCCGAGGACAACCGGCCCGCGCTGTTCGACGTGGTGTTCCAGTCCATCGACTTCTTCCGGGGCGAAGTTGAGAAGGTGGAAGCCGGTGAGCCTCTTAATAAGGATATCGACACGTTCCTTACAAATATTAATACCCTGATTTCTAAAATTAAGGGTGAGGAGGTGCCGGAACCCGCACCGGCCCCCGCGCCCAAAGCCGCGGCCCCCGCGCCGGCGGCCCCTGCGCCCGCCGCAGGCAGCGGAGATTACCCCTGCCGCCTCCGGGTGAATTTCGAGGAGGGCTGCGGCATGGAGAGCCTGCGCGCTTTCATGCTGGTCACTTCGGTCCGGGACGTGTGCGGCGAGACCGCCGACTTCGCCTTTGAACCCTCCAATGTGGAGACCGATCCCTCCACCTCCGAGATCATTATTGAGCAGGGTTTCCTGATGATGTTCAAGACCGAGGAGGAGCGCAAGGCCGCCATCTCCGTGGTCACCGGCGCCGGCTCCGTGCAGGGCTACGAGCCCATCGACTATCACGCCCCCGCCCCTGCGCCCGCCCCGGCCGCCCCCGCCGCCGAACCTGCCGCCAGCGCCGCGCCGGCCCCTGCGGCCAAGGCCGCGGCCCCGGCCGCTCAGCAGCAGCAACAGCACTCCAAGGAGACGCTCATCAGCGTCAACCTGAGCAAGCTGGATCTGCTGTCCGCCGTGGTGGGCGAGATCGTCATTACCGAGTCCATGGTCACTTCTTCCCCCGATCTGAAGGGCCTGGCGCTGGACGCCTTCTCCAAGTCCGCCCGGCAGCTGCGCAAGCTCACCGACGAGCTCCAGGATGTGTCCATGTCCCTGCGCATGGTCCCCGTCTCCGGTACCTTCCAGAAAATGAACCGGATCGTACGGGATATGACCAAAAAGCTCAACCGCCCGGCCAAGCTCACTCTCATCGGCGAGGACACCGAGGTGGATAAGACCATTGTGGATTCCATCGGCGACCCCATCATGCACATGATCCGCAATTCCATGGATCACGGCATTGAGGAGACCCAGGAGGAGCGTATCGCTGCGGGCAAGAACCCTGTGGGCGAGATCATCCTGTCCGCCCGGGACACCGGCAGCGAGGTCATCATCGAGATCATCGACGACGGCCGCGGGGTCAACGACGACGCCGTGCTGGCCAAGGCCATCCGCCAGGGCATCGCCTCCCCCGACGCGGAGTATAGCCACAAGGAAATCCTCAGCTTCCTGCTGGCCCCCGGGTTCTCCACCAACACCGAGGTCACCGAGTTCTCCGGCCGAGGCGTGGGCATGGACGTGGTGAAGCGCGGCGTGGAGGAGCTGGGCGGCACCGTGTCCATCTCCAGCCAGCTGGGCAAGGGCATGACCACCACCATCCGCATCCCCCTGACCATGGCGATCATGGACGGCATGGAGGTCGCTGTAGGGGATTCCATTTTCACCATCCCCATCAACAACATCCAGTCCACCATGAAGGTGACCTCCGGCGAGGTCATCCACGACTCCAGCAGCGGCGAAATCATCAAGTGCCAGGGCAGCTTCGTCCCCATCGTCCGAGCCAAGGACCTCTACCAGCTCCAGAACGGCTGCACCGAAATCGAGGACGGCGTGCTCATCTGGCTGGAGGCGGGGGACCATTCCTACTGCCTGTTTGTGGATGAGCTGCTGGGTCAGCAGCAGGTCGTGGTCAAGCAGCTGCCCGCCTATGTGAACAGCTTCAACGTAAAGAACTACGGCATCAACGGCTGTACCCTGCGCAGTGACGGCAGCATCAGCATCATCCTGGACGTGGCCAGCCTCTATACCGCCGCCCGGGGTATGTGAGAAGGAGAGAAGAATATGAACGACGAGATCCTGTTCGCCCGCGAGGACGAAATGGAAGCCCTGAACATCGCACAGGACGATGGGGTGGACTCCCAGAAGTACCTCATCTTTATGGCCGGCCACCTGAAATTGGGCGTGGTCGCCGAGGACGTGGTGGAGATCCTGAATAACCAGGTCATCACTTACCTGCCCATGGTGCCCGGCTACATCCGGGGCATTATCAACATGCGCGGCCTGATGATTCCTATCCTGGACATCTGCTCCCGGATGGGCATGCCCTCCCGGGAGGAGGACAACCTGGTGGTGGTGATTAACTTGGGCGATGTGCAGTTGGGCATCCTGGTGGACGGCGTGGATCAGATGCTGGACATCCCCAAGGAAAATATCCACCCCCTGCCCGCCAACAGCACTCAGATGCTGGTCAGCGGGATGTGCTCTCTGCCTGATGGTTCTGGCACTATGATGGTGCTGGACTGTGAGCAGCTTGCGCCCCATGATTAACATAGGCAGTGGAGCGGGCGGCTCCGGTTCCTTTTCCGCCCTGTCCATCTCGGATAACGATTTTAACCGGCTGGTGAAGTTTGTCCAGTCCAACTACGGCATCGACCTGAGCCAGAAACGGCAGCTCATCACCGGGCGCCTTTCCACCCCCCTGAAACAGCGGGGCTACGCCAGCTTCAGCGATTTTGTCAACCAGGTCATCCAGACCAAGGACAACGACCTGATCACCCTGCTGCTGGATAAGCTCACCACCAACTACACCTTTTTCATGCGGGAGAAGGAACACCTGGACCTGTTCTGCCAGAAGATCATCCCGGACATCGTCCAGCGCCACCAGCGGGACAAGACCCTGGCCATCTGGAGCGCGGGGTGCTCCACCGGGGAGGAACCCTATAACATCACCATGTTCCTGTTCGACTACCTGGGGCCCCAGGCCAGCCAGTGGGACACCCGGCTGTTGGCCACCGATATCTCCAACCGGGCCATGACCGCCGCCAAAAAGGGCGTGTACGAGCTGCCCGACACCATCCCGGCAGACTGGAAAAAGAAGTACTTTATCCCCCAGCCCGGCGGGCAGTACCAAGTGGCCCAAAAGGTACGGGACAATGTGATTTTCCAGCCTTTCAACCTGATGGACCCCATCAAGTTCCGCCGTAAGTTCGACGTGATCTTCTGCCGCAACGTGATGATCTACTTTGACCAGCCCACCAAGGACGCTCTGGTCCGCCGGTTTTACGACGCCACCGTTCCCGGCGGCTATCTGCTCATCAGCAAGTCGGAGAACCTCAGCGCAAATATGCCCTACCACCGGCTGGCCCCGTCTACCTTCCAGAAATAATGCTGATCAGCCGGGCCGATCCGCACATGCCGATCGGCCCGGTATCCTTATTAAAAAAGGAGGGTCCCCTTGCTATGGCAATCCCAGTGACCCCGACACAGAAAATCCGCGTCATGGTGGTAGATGACTCCATGGTCGCCCGCAGCCTCATTATCAAGGGTCTGTCCGCCCATCCCAGGATTGAGGTGGTGGGCTACGCCATCAACACCTTGGACGCCAAAAATAAAATCCCCCACTACAAGCCGGACGTCATCACCATGGACGTGGAAATGCCCGGACAGAGCGGCATCGATTTTCTCAAGCAATACCTGCCTACTCACCCCATCCCCGTGATCCTGGTGTCCTCCCTGAACCTGAAGGTATTCGATGCCCTGGCCGTGGGCGCGGTGGATTTCGTGCGCAAACCCGACCAGGGCATTAGTGAAACCACTTTTCTCGCCTCCCTGGCCCAAAAGGTGGTCATGGCCGCCTCCGCCCGGGTGCGCCCCGGCGCCCTGGCCGTGTCAGGTGCGCCCGGTGCCGCCGCCCTGGCCGCCGCCGGCCCCATCCCCAAGCTTGGAGGAGGCCCCGGCCTGGACCGGGTGATCATCGGCTTGGGTGCCTCCACCGGCGGTACCGAAGCCACCTTGGCGGTCATGAAGCGCCTTCCCGCCGACATACCCCCTATGGTCATCGTGCAGCATATGCCCCCCGGCTTTACCAAGATGTATGCCGAACGCCTGAACCGCCTGTGCGCTATGGAGGTGCGGGAAGCCCAGAGCGGCGACGAGCTGCGTCGGGGCCTGGCCCTTATTGCCCCTGCCGATTTGCAGTGCCGGGTGGTACGCATCGGCACCCGGTACACCGTCAACTGCACCCCTGGGGAAAAGGTCAGCGGCCACCGTCCCTCGGTAGACGCCATGTTCTACTCCATGGCGGAAACAGTCACCTGCAAAATGGTGGGCATCATCATGACCGGCATGGGCCAGGACGGCGCCCACGGCCTGCTCGAGATGCGTAAAAAGGGTGCGTACACTATTGGGCAGGACAAGGAATCCTCCGTGGTCTACGGTATGCCCGGCGTGGCGTATAACATCGGCGCCGTCATGATCCAGGCGTCCTGCGACAACGTCTCGAATGTGCTGCTGCGGCACCTGAAAACCCTTGGCTGACCTCTTTTCCCTCCCAACTGTTTCCATTTTTATTTCGTGGGGATCCGCCCCCCGGAGCTTTCCCGTCGCTCCGGGGGGTGGTTTTTGTCCTCTGTGCCCTCCCCCTAAAAGGGCGCAAACCGTTGGTAGAAAAGAAATTTCCTGCTTTTTCTTAACTTCCCGCCAGTATTGCCGATATAATAATTAGTGGATCGTAAATGGGTTTTGGATTTAGAAAAGGATGTGAGCTACTGTGCTGACTTCGTCTGGTTACGGCGCAATTTCCCCCATCGCCCCGCGGAAGGTATACCGCACCGCCGCAGGGCGGGAGAACCGCGCCCTGGCTGCCCCCGGCGGCAGCAATTATGACAGCTTCACCCTCTCGGCTCCCAGTCAGGACGGCCAGTTTTTGAACATGGTCAGCCGGCTCTCCCGGGAGGTCCGCACCGCCACTACCACCGGCGACATCACCGCCCTGCGCCAGCAGGTGGCCAATGGGCAGTATACCCCCGACCCCATGTCCATTGCGGCCAGGATGCTGTTCCTCGGGGAGGGCAGATAAATGGATGGGCTTTACCTGTCCTACCTGGACCTGCTGGGGGAAGTGGGCGCTACCCTGGAACGGCTCTCCCAGCTGGCTCAGGAAAAAACCGCCGCGGTGCGCCGGAATGACCTCACCGCTCTGGACGAGGTGCTCAAGCAGGAGCAGGCCATGACGCTGAATCTGCGGGGCCTGGAGCAGAAGCGGCTGAAGCTGGTTCCCCAGCTGGGCCTGGAGGGTACCGGCCTGTCCGCCTTGCCCCAGGCATATCCGGAGCATCTCCAAGACGCCGCCCGCCAGACGGCGGACACTTTGGGCCGGACCTATGCCATCTACCGCGCCTATGCCGACGAGGCCAGGGGCACGTTGGAGCTCAATCTTCACCAGGTGGAGAAGGTTATTTCTGCCGCCGGCGTGGACCCCAAGCTGGCTGCCGCCGGTTATGAGGCCCCCAATATCGAGCCCCCGAAGAACATGAAAACCGATTTCCGCGCCTAACACGGGACGGATCGACCGTATAAGGAGTTTTTGCTATGGGTACTCTTGGGACATTTGATTCCTTCACCACCGCCCGGCTGGGCATCTATGCCGCCCAGCACGGACTGCGCGTGACGGGCAACAACATCTCCAACATCAGCACCAGCGGCTATACCCGTCAGCGCATTGACCAGGTGAGCCTCCGCACCGGCGGCGCGGATATGTACCGCTCCCAGCTGGACAACCACGTGGGTAACGGCGCGCTGGTCACCGGCATCAACCAGATCCGGGACCCCTATCTGGATATCCGCTACCGGAACACCAGCTCCGACGTGGGGTATTACGACACCATGGTAGACGGCCTGAAGCAGATCGCCAGCATCTTGGACGAGGTAGGCAAGGGTTCTGACGACAAGCAGGACGGCATCCTGTACGCCCAGCTTCAGGATTTGGCCGAGTGTCTGCGCGGCCTGAGCGAGAACGCCAATAAGGATAACGACACCCTTGCCCGCAAGTCCGCCGAGACGCTGTGCAGCCTGTTCAACACCTACGCCAATAAGCTGGAGACCGTGCGGCAGAACACCGAGGCGGCCTTTAAAAAGGACATCACCTCCGTCAATGAGATCCTCACCAATATCCGCAATCTGAACGAGGAGATCCGCCGCAGCGAGATCCACGGCGACAACGCCCTGGAAATGCGGGACGAGCGCAACCGCCAGATCGACGCCCTATCTGAGTATATGCACATCGACGTGGTCTACAGCATGGAGGATATCGGCGCGGGCCAGCAGGTGGAAAAGCTGACTATCACCCTGGCCAACGATAATCCGGACAGCGATGTCACCACCGACAGCTCTATGCTCATTGACGGCATCTACGGCTCCCAGATCTCCATGCAGATTCCCAAGGCCAACCCCGATTATGACGACACCAAGCCCATCGGGCCGGACAATCTGCCGTTCTGGAACGACAAGGAAAACCAGGCCGTAGAAAAGGCCGGAGACGCCACCATGGTGGACAGCCCCAACTACGACATTACCATCTCCAAGCTGTACGATTCCAAGGGGCGGCAATGGACCAACCCCGTGACCACCTGGCACGAGGTGGAGGGCACCAAGGTGGACGCAAACGCCATCTTCCGCTTCCAGCTCAACCCCGCTACCGTCCCCTGGTCCGCGGGTGACGCAGCCGCCACCCCGCCCGTTCCCGCCGACACCTTTGAGGTGGCGGGCACTGTATACACCATTGGCACGGATATTTCCGCCGCCGACGCCAACAACCCGGAAAAGCTGGCCGCCTTCATCTCCCAGAAGCTCCAGGCCGCCGGCAACGCGGACTATGATATCTCCTCCAAAGGCAACTATATCATGTTCACCGCCAAGGGCAAGGGCGAGGTGGGTTCCGCCACCGGTCCCGCCGCCCAGCCTGCGCTGACCGTCACCGATGGCGGCGGCAAGTTATCCGTCGGCCCCATCTCCACCGTCAACCCGGGCTTTACTACGGAGGCCCCCGGCCAAAACAAGACAGAAGTCGACCCGGACGCCGCTACCAAGACCGAGACCTCCTATATGCAGATCAAGGGCAAGTGGTATGAAGTGACCACCGTCACCCAGTACTCCAAGGAGGTTCACCTGGACGACAACGACCTGTACGGCTCTCTCCAGGCCACCCGTGAGCTGCTTACCGAGTCGGGCGAGTTCGCCACCCAGGATACTGTGGACAACATTGATGAAAGCGCCGCTACCAAGCGGGGTATCCCTTACTATCAGAAATCCCTGGACCTGCTGGCTTTGCAGTTTGCCACCCAGTACAATAAACTCAACCAGGGCTTTATGATCAACCAGAACGGGAATTACATCGACCCCAACGGCAAGGAAATTATGCTCCAGGGCTCCGACGGTGTCGACGCCCCCATCAGCAAGACCAACGGCCTGACCCCGGCCCAGCGGGAAAACCTCATCAACAACGGTTACACCCTCAAGGACGCGGACGGCAACGTGGTTCTGGACGACAAAGGTGACCCCGTGATTGATATGGACAGGGTGCTGACGGAAAAGGGTGCGATGGTTCCCGAAGGCACGGGCCTGCTGTTCACCGACCGGAATGACCGGGACACCATTGAGGGCAGCATTACCGCCGCCAACATCTCTATCTCCGCCGGCTGGAGCCACGGTTCCATCAAGATCATTCCCACCTTTGTCCAGCTCTTTAGCGAGGACGGGAAGCCTCTCCCCAACACCACCCAGAACGAGAATGTCAACCACATGGTAACTATGGTGGAAAAGTCCCTTGTGTACGACCCCAAGGACTTGATCCCCGACGCCGTGGGCAGCAAGCTGTTTGAAGGCTCCTTCAACGATATGTTTAGTAACATGATGGCGGTGGAGGGCGACGACGAGCGCACCAAAAACATCAAGCTCAACAGCCACTATGGTTCCCTGGTGGAGCTGGACAGCAGCCGGGACGGCGTGTCCGGCGTGGATCTGAATGATGAGGCCATGAATATGATGCAGTATCAGAAGGCCTACTCCGCCGCCTGCCGCCTGATGACCGCCGTCGACGAGGCGCTGGACCGCCTCATCAACAACACCGGCATCGCCGGTCGATAAGTAAGGAGGGTTTCCCGTATGATCCGTGCAACTACCGGCGGTGTGCTGAAAAGCTACCGCAGCAACCTGATGCACTCCTTTATTGCGCAGAATAAGGCCCGGACCACGGTGCTCACCCAGCGCAATTTCAATTCCTACGCCGAGGATCCCGCGGCGGCCTCCAGGGCGTTCCGCCTGCACAAGTCTCGTATGGCTGTGGAAAGCCAGTACAAGATCTGTAACAGCGCCATCAGCAAGTATCAGTCTGCCTTCACCTGTCTGGACGCCATCGATAAACTCATTGATACCAAAAACGGTACCGAAATGAGCACCCTGAAGGACACCACGCTGCAGATGCTCAACGATCCTAAGGGAGAGGCCCGCACCCAGCTGACCAAGGCCCTGGATCAGCTCTCTGAGACCATCGTGCAGAATATGAACCAGAAGTACGGCGACAACTTCATCTTCGCCGGGGCAGACGGCCATAACGTCCCCTTCGAGGTAAAGGACAACAAGCTGTACTACCGGGGCGTGCCGGTGGATGCGTCGGAACCCAAGTTGTTGCAGGACGGCGGCGTACCCGTCACTTTAAGTGACGGCAGCTACGTGTTGGCCAGCGCCAAAACGGTGGAGGAGCTGCCCGCTTTGGAGACCAATGGCGCAACTCCGCCGGTTCCGTTCACCGCCGCGGCAACCGCAAATGGGAAACAGTTTTACGTGAAACAGGGCGCCACCCCCATTGCCGCCGCGCCCCCGGACCCCGAAAATTATACCGAGGTCAACCGCAGCGACGGTAAGCAGCTTTGGTATAAGACCACGGATCTGGTCGATAAATCCAACTATGATTCCACGATGGGCAGCGTTTTGAAAAAGGCCGACGGCACTCCCGAAGTGGTGTCCGTCGACGGAAAAAACTACTATGTCACGAACGCTGGCGATGCTACAATGACTGTGTCCAGCTACGAAAAAGCCTGTCAGGATGCCGATAAGCTGAAATATCTGGTCAACGAGAAGCAGTTTGTCGACATCGGCCTGGGTTTCCAGGAAAATGAGAACGGGCAGCTCATCGAGTCCAGCGGTTTTGATGCCGCCCTGAACGGCCTGACTTTCCTGGGCTACGGCATGGACGAGGACGGCGACCCCAGGAACATCTACTCCCTGGTTCAGAAACTGCGGGAAATTGCCGACGGCGTACCCGAGGAGGGGCTTTGGGACACCCCCACCCATGAGGAGTTCCGCGGGCTGGTGCTGAAGCTGGAGAGCGCGTCCTCCGAGTTTAAGACCCAGTTCACCAACCACACCGCCAGCACCACCAAACTGGAAAACAATTCCTCCCTGCTGAAGGAAAATTTCTATACCCTCCAAGAGCAGTACTCTGATTTAGAGTCTGTAGATATGGTGGACGCCATCACTTCTTTCCTATATGCGGAGTATGCCTATAACGCCGCATTGAAGGTGGGAAACAGCGTCCTTTCCCAGAGCCTGATGGATTATTTGAACTGACCCCGGGATGGCGGAATTATAAGAGGAAGGAGCAGCGAATGAGATTATGTACCCCCTGATTGAAATCAAAACTGTCCCCATTGAAATTGAGATGAAGGTCTCCCATGCCAAGCTGGAGTATAGCCGCGGTACCGCTGACTTGGAGATCTCACGGGGGGACGGCGGCCTGAGCATCAAAAGCAGGCCCATCAAGCTGAACATCGACACCTTTGAGGCCCGCAATTCTGTGGTGCCCACCGCTGTGCGCTCCATTGAGCAGTATTCCCAGCAGGGCCAGCAGGCCTCCTATACCGCCACTGCCACCTATGCCCAGCATGGTCAAATGCTGTTGGACGCCAAGATTGGACAGGATATGATTACGCAGTTTGCGGCAGAATCCACTATGAAAAATTACCACCCCAACTCCGGCATCAAGTTCCTGCCCTCTGTGGGTCCCGAAATCACATGGGATCCCGGCGAGATGCATATTCGTTATGAGATGGATAAGCTGAATTTCGATTGGCGGGTAAATCATCCCCAGTTCGAATTTACTCCCGGCGATATTGAGCTGTCCGTGACCCAGCAGCCCGACGTCATTATCAAGTATGTTGGCGGCCCCCTCTACGTGCCCCCCTCCGCCGATCCCAACTACCAGCCCGTAGACGTTGAGGCGTGACGGAACCACACCCGACAGGAGGCGTTCCTTTGAAGCTCCAGACCAAATATTTCGGTGAAATCGATTATGAGGCGGGGGATATTGTCAAATTCCCCGTTGGCCCGTTCAGCTTTGAGGATGAGCATGAGTTTCTCCTTCTGCCCTTTGAGGGCAGCGCCGGTTCCCTGCTGTGCTTCCAAAGCATTCAGACCCCTGCGCTGGCTTTCGTGGCCATGGATCCCTTTGCCCTGCTGCCGGGCTACACCCCCGTCCTCCAGCCCAATGAATTGGAGGCGCTGGGCGTGACCGACAGCCAGGAGCTCGCTTTCTATGTGCTGTGCGTGGTCAAAAAGCCAGTCTCCGACAGCACGGTGAACCTGAAATGCCCGGTGGCTATCAATCCGTCCACCCGGGCCGCCCGCCAGGTCATCCTGGAGTCGGACGCCTATGAAATGCGCCATCCCCTGGCCCAATTCAGCACAGAGGAGGACGCACCATGTTGATCCTGCAACGCAAAGCCGGCGAGTCCCTGGTGATCGGCGAGGACATCACTGTCCGCGTGGTCTCTGTGGACGGCGCCCGGGTACGCCTGGCCATTTCCGCGCCGGATGATATTCCGATCTTGCGCAGCGAACTGGTCATCGCGGCCGCCGCTAACCGCGATTCCGCGATGGAGGAGGCCACTCCCGCCGAACTCCTGGACCTGCTGGGCGGCGTGCTGGACCATAAGACCCAAACCCCGGCGTCTCCGGGGCGAAAGGAGGACTGACCTATGATGGAATCAATCGCCAGCATGTCGATGGGCATGAGTGCCGCATCGTTTGCCACAAACTACTCTTTGGCCGTCACCAAGAAGATGATGGACAGTCAGGAGCTGGCCGGCCAGGAGTTGGCAAAGATGTTGGAAGCTGTCCCCTCCCCCGCCAAGGGCCAGTACATTGACACCTACGCGTAACGGCAGGAAAAGCCGGCCCACTGGGCCGGCTTTTTGCTGTTTTCTGGACAATTTTCCCCCCAATGGCGGCTGAACCTCCCTTCACTTGGCTATAATGCCATTAGAAAGGGGGCGTCTGCCCTGGATCTTTCCCAATTCTGTGCCTGCGGGCCCTCGGGTTATGCCATGCTGAAGCAAAAAATTGACGCCTGCGCCCGCCTGGGGCGCAGCTATGAGTTTGCATCTTGCAAGCTCCCCGCAGGCTGCCGTCCCAGCCAGGCCCAGGTCGGGTTCTGGCGCTGCGGAGATGACTACCTGCTCTACTTCCGTCCCTCTGTGGTCTATGATGGGACAGACCCCCGCCTGAGCTCCTTCTTCCAGCAGGGCGCGGTCCAGCGTTTCGCCAGCTTCCACGCCATGACCGGCTGCCTCCAGGCCCTGGATCGGGATGCCGCCCTGCGTCCCGGCGACAGCCTGTTTTCTCGCCTGCGGCAAGAGCTCCGAGACTGCGTACTGGGCCAGGACCATGCGGTGGAAGCCGTAGCCTTTAAACTCTGGGGCTATATCTGCAAACAAAAACCCCTCCGCCCCCTCTCCCTCATCTTTTATGGGCCCACAGGCGTGGGCAAATCCGAACTGGGCAAAGCGGTGGCGCCCGCTTTAAACCGCTGCCTGGGGGAGGAGCGCTATCGTATGGTGTGGACAGAATTGAACACCTTTACCCAGCCCCATTCCGTCTACCGTCTCACCGGTGCGCCGCCCGGCTACGTGGGGTATGATGATCCCCCCGTACTGGAGGCGGTGCGCCGCTGTCCCCACACAGTGTTTATGTTCGATGAGCTGGATAAGGCCCATCCGGAAGTGCTGAAGGTGTTCATGTCCATCCTGGACGAGGGCCGCGCCACTGCCCGCCGGGAGGACAGCCATGATGGCCGGGAGTTGGACTTCCGTCGCTGTATCTTTTTATTCACCACCAACTCTGATTTATCTGCCGGGGGGCGGCCCCCATTGGGATTTGCCCCCCCGGCAGGGGAGGCTGCCGCGCCTCCCCTGCCCGCCTACGCGGACCTGCCCAGCCGGCTGTTCCACGCAGACGAGGCCGCCCGGCTGGCTCTTATCCGCTCCGGGGTGCTGCGGGAGATCGCCGGACGGTTCAGCGGTCTTATCGGCTTCCGCCCCCTGGACTGGACTGCCCGCACCGCCGTCACCGCCAAGCAGATTTCCGCCCTGGCCCTGGAATATGGATTGCATATCACCCACGTCTCCCCCGCCATCACTCAGGCGCTTACTCCCAGGGAAGCCCTCTCCATACGCTCCAGCGTCCCCATCCTGGAGGGTGTGCTCACTCCCATTTTTCTTGCCCATACCCTGATGGGCAGCCGCAGCATCCCCCTCCGTTTGGCCGGAACGGTGGAGCGTATGGAACTCCTCCCTGCATAAGAAGACCACCAGGCCAGCATATTGCCGGCCTGGCGGTCGCTTTGTGCTTATTTTATTATTTCAACCTCATCAGTGATGGAGTCGACACGGTACAGGTGGCGTCCGTCAATACTCATCAGGAAACTGCCCATAAACTCGCTGCTCTGGGCGGAGTTCTCCTCGCTGTAAACATGCACACGGATACAAGCCGCGCCGTCCACCATGGCCACGCCGTCCACAGCGAGCACCTCATAGGCATCCATCGACTCGCCAGGCAAACCCAGCTCAGCCGGGTTCATCGCCTTCAACCGGTCCACCGCCCCACGCATGGTAACTGCCTCCCCGCTGGGAACATTGTCCCGCGGTGGAGAGGTCACCATGCCAACCTCCTCATCCGCAGTGACAACGCACTGGCCCTCAGACCATTTGATGCGCACCGTGAGCACCATACGCTCCGGCGGCTCCACCGGCTCCGGCGTGGGCGTGGGCGTGGGCTCCGGGGATTCTTCCGGCTCACCGGACTCGCCGGGCTCCGGCCCTGACTCCTCTGGCTCACCGCTTTCCTCCTCAAGAGTCTCCTCCGGCTTCGGCAGGGGCAGGTTTCTCGCCATAATTACTGAACCCTCCGGCGCGGCAAAATCGGGCCGGTCTGTGAGGACAAACTCCTCATCCACTACGGAGAACGGCTCCTCAGCCTGGGAAAGCTGCCCCACATAGGTCTCCGCGGCCTTCCCGGCATCGTTCAGGTTGATGTAGGTGTATGTAATCGTCTTGGCCAGGACCGCTTCCGCGCCGCTCTCGTCCCCACCCAGGGCCATACCAACTACAGACAGCTCCTCCCCTACCTTCAACTCCTCCGGAAGCTCAGGGGGCTGAGGCTCTACCGTCGGGGTGGGCTCCGGGGGCGCATCCTCGCCACGGAACCGGGGCAACACTACAAAGACGACGATTGCCGCGGCAGCGGCGATCACCACCAGGGAGATAACGAGAAAAATCGGGTTAAGCTTCTTTTTTGCGGCAGCCTCCTGGCCCTCCGCGGGCTGGGACTCCCCCTGTTTTGCCCCTTTCCCTTTTTTCAGCTTCTTGGGTTTCTTCTCCTTCGGGGGTTTGGGGGCCTTAGGCCCCTTTCCTTTTCCAAAAGGCATGGGAATAACACCTCTTATGTCCTTAGGATCACTCCAGCGAAATGACGACAGAATCCTGCGCCTTCAGCTGGTACTGGAAGCCCTGCGCCTTGCCGTTGACCTCCAGCCGCACCGCCCTATCCAGGTGCTCAAAGTCGATGCCGGAATACTCCAACAGATCCATCAGATAGTAGTGGCTCCCGTTCTCCTTCGCC
This sequence comes from uncultured Oscillospiraceae bacterium, assembly GCA_910587205.1. Taxonomy (GTDB): domain Bacteria; phylum Bacillota; class Clostridia; order Oscillospirales; family Oscillospiraceae; genus Enterenecus. Next base: position 38,903 of record CAJULZ010000001.1, on the reverse strand, counting down.
GGGAGTTCCAGCGCCTCACCGTTCAGGGTGATATGCAGGCCGCTGGGCCGGGCCGCAGGCGCGGCCGCTGGACGGGACGGCTGGGGCGCGGCGGGGGGCGGCTCTGGATGGAACGCCGCAGGCGGCGTCTGACGCATAGTAAGCACCACGTCTCCCTGCTCCAACGGGGTATTCAGCGGTACCTGGCCGTTATTTACCAGGGCTTTCCCAAAAAATCCCGGGCCCAGCAGCTCCTCCAAGGTGCGGTGGGCAGACTCTCCGTTGCGGGCGGGAATGAAACGGATATGATCCCCCGCATGGACCAAGGTGGACAGTGCGGCTTCTTCCCCATTCACCTGGAGCACCGCAGGCACTGCGGGCTCACCCCGCAGCACCACCCGCTTGCCGTCTACAGTGAGGTTAAGGCTCTTGCCCGTCTTCCCCACCATGTCGGCGTAGCTGTAACCGTTCATCAGCAGGATGTCCCGGAGGGTAAGCACGCCATTGCGGAACAGCTTGGCGCTCTGCCCGTTGAGCATAACCACATAGCTGTCGTTCAGCAGGCCCAGGCCCGCCGAAATCGCGATGCCTAAGGGTGTGGCATACTCCGGGCGCTCTAACTCCAGAGTATCGGAAAATGCACTCAAGGCATAGTTGTTTCCCGCAATGGCCACCCGTTTCTCATCCATCTCCAATTTTTCCGCCACCCGCTCCCGCAGGCCGGACAGCTTGCTGCCACCCCCCGCCAGGAATACGGCGGACGGGGCCGAACCGTTCACCCCAAGGATCTGCTTTGCAATGGCCTCCGCCAGTTTATTCATGGGCTCCTGAATGACCTCGGCCGCCTCTGCCGGCGATACCCGCTCCTCCTGCCCTAAGATATTGCGGCAGCGGATGAGATCTTCACTCTCGCCCAAGGCCCGCTTAACCTCCTCGGCGGTTTTAAAGTCCACCAGGTAGGAACGCATAATCGCCTCGGTAATCTCGTCCCCGGCCACTGTCGCCATGGTGTAGCCCACCACGCTCCCGTCTCGGCACAACGCAATATCCGTAGTACCCGCGCCAATGTCCACCAGGGCCAGGTTCAGCAGCCGCAGTTCAGCAGGAATGGCCGCGTTCATGGCGGCAATGGGCTCCAACGTCATACTGGCTACCTGGAGTCCTGCCTCTCGCATAGCGGCGTACAGGCTTTCCACCACCTCGCCGGGAAGGAAAGTTGCAACTACGTCGGCCTCTACCTTGCGCCCCGTGTGGAATTGGAGGTTGGACAGAGGATAGTTGTCCAAACGGTACTGGGCCACCGTGTAGCCCACCAGGAACATCTGTTTCCGGTTCCCGCCGTCGCTCTGGAGCGCTTCCTCCGCCGCGGACACGGCCCCGGCCTCCAGCTGGCTGATCTGCTCGGCGTCAATGGACTGCTCCTCGGGCAGTTCCAGACTAAACGAACCCACCTGGGTGCGCAGGGCGCGGCCTGCGGCAGCCACGCATACCCGCTCCAGGCGGATACCCAGGCGGCTTTCCAGCTGCTCCGTCACGGTTCTTGCCAAAGCACCTACCTGCCGAATGTCATCGATCTGGCCGTCCATCATGGCGCGCTTGCCATGCTCGGCCATCTCCACATCCATCACCTTCAACCGGTCCCCCACCGGCCTGCCCACAATGCCTACTACGCTGCGCGTCCCAATATCCAAGGCAAAGATCAGATCCTTATCCTGGTCCTTCCAGTCTGCCATAGGGTCCGCTCCTCTCTTGCTATGGTCTTTTATCCGGGAAAAAGCGTTCAAGGCAACACCGCCCAGAGGCGGTCCTGCCTGGCAAAAAGACACCAGGAGGCGGCACGTTGCCGCCTCCTGGCAACTTTCCTATTCTTAGTACTTGCTGAACACGCTGGCAGCGGAGCTGTCGCGGCTGGGCGCGGCGTCATAGCTCTCCTCATAGGACGGGGCGGCAGACGCGGTGCTATAAGCAGGCTGGGGTTTGGGGGTGTAACCATCCTGACGCAGCTTGAACCGGGCCAGCAACTCCTTCATCAGGGCAGCCTGGCTGGACAGCTCTTCGCTGGCGGCGGCGGACTCCTCGCTGGTGGCAGAGTTGGTCTGCACCACGGAACTGATCTGGTCGATGCCCTCAGTCACCTGGGCAATGGCCTCGGACTCCTCCTCGGCGGCCTTCGTGATCTCCTGCACAGACGCAACTACAAGGCCGGCACGCTCATTGGTGGCCTGGAGAGCTGCGGACACCTTCTGGACGATCTCGCTACCTTCTTTGACGGACACAATGGAGCGGTCGATGAGCTCCTTGGTGGCCTTGGCAGCCTCATCGGACTTGGCGGACAGGTTGCGCACTTCGTCGGCCACCACGGCGAAGCCCTTACCGGCGGAACCGGCCCGGGCAGCCTCCACAGCGGCGTTCAGGGCCAGGATGTTGGTCTGGAACGCGATATTCTCAATGGTGGCAATAATCTTGCCAATCTCGGCAGAGGACTCAGAAATCTTTTCCATGGCGGACACCATCTGATGCATGTACTCAGAGCTCTCGTTCAGGCACTGACCGGCATCCTGGGAGTGGGCGGCAGCCTTCTCACTGTTCTCGGCATTCTTGCGGGAGTTATTGGCGATCTCGGCGATGGTAGCGGACAGCTCCTCCACGGCGCTGGCCTGCTCGGTGGCGCCCTGAGCCAGGGACTGAGCGCCGGTAGACACCTGCTCGGCGCCGGCGGAGACCTGCTCGGCGCTCTGGTTGATCTGGCTCAGCGCGTCGCTCAGGCTGCGGTTGATCGTCCGCACAGAGATCAGAATGCTGTTCAGGGAACCCACATACATGTTGGCATCCTTGGAACGCACATCGAAGTTGCCGTTACCCATCTCCTCCAGCAGGCGGCAGGTGTCGCTGATGACCTCGCCCAACACGTTCTGGCTGGTGCGCAGAGCGTCGCACATCTCGCCCAGTTCACTGGTGCTATGGTACTTCACAGGGATGTCCAGCTTACCCTCGCTGAAGCCGGTGAGGGCCACGTGGACCTCCTCGGCGGGTACCACGATACTCTTGATGATAATCAGGGCCATCCGCAGGACAATGACGGTGGCGACGACCATGGTAACTACGATGATAATCATGGCGATATTGGAGGTGAGCTCTTGCTTGGCGATAATATCATCCTCCTCCTTCTCCAGCACAGCTGCCATCGCCTGACCGGCATTGGCCGCTTGATCCAGCTCGGGAGTACAGTCGTCCACGATCATCTGGCTGGCCGCGTTGCGGTCGGTACGGGCCACGTTGGCGATCTCTTTGGCGGTCACCATCCAATTCTCGACCACACTGACAAAGTTATTTAACTCAGTCTTGTTGCTCAGGGGATAGACCTTCTCCAACTCAGCAATCAGGCTGGGCAGCTCGTCTATCTTTTCCTCGGCGGCCTGGAGGCTCGTCATATCCCCGGAGAGCACCGCGTCGCGCAGACGGCGGCCCGCCACGTTATAATTGATGCGGCACTGATTCGTCAGTTGGTTGGACTCAACATGGTGCTCGAGGATCCTGGTATACTCGTTCTTCTGCATCCTCATCAGAATCAGGGACGCCACGATAATGATCACCGAGATAGCGATGGTGACCCCGAACCCCAGGATCAGGCTTTTCTTGATCTTCATGTTTTTGATCATGGACTCTTTCCTCCTAAAGTATTGTACTGATGCTTTTTATATCAATCGGCTTAGCGCTTAAACGGGGGCTGCTGCTCTCGTTCCAGCACATCGCCGTATTTTCCTTTTTGCACATCGGTGATAATCCGTCCGTTGGTCATGCTGATTACCCGGCGGCGGAGTATGTTCACATACTGGCTGTCATGGGTCGCCATGATCACGGTGGTGCCCTTTTTGTTGATATCATTGAGCAGGTGCAGGGTGTCCCAGATGCAGTCATCGTCCAAATTCGCGGTGATCTCGTCCAGCACCAGAACAGGCGGGCTGCCGATGAGGGCCCGGGCCAATTCCACCCGGCGGCACTCCCCGATGGAAAGCTCCACGGGATATTTTTTCTCCACACCCTTCATTCCTACCAAGCCCAGCACTTTTTTAATGCGGATATCCACCAGCCTGGGGCTCTCCTTGCCGATGGCAATTTTAGCCGCCAGGGCCAGGTTCTCCTCCACCGTCTTTTTCCGGATCAGGGTGGGATCCTGCCAGATCTTCCCGAACATCACGGCTGCCCGGTTCCGGCTGAGCTTCAGCATCCAGTGCAGATCTTTGCCATCCACGTAAACCTTGCCCCGGTTCGGCTTCGTCTGCCCGGTGATAAGGCGCAGCAGAGTGCTTTTCCCCGCACCGCTGCTGCCTACCACAAAGACAAACTCCCCCTGCCGGATGGTCAGGTCTACATCCTCCACACCCATATCCACGTGCACCAAGCCCCGTCTCCGGCGCTTAGGTTTATAAAATTTTGAGACATTTTCCAGTTCAATGGTGGGCATAGGCTCCCCCCGCGCCGCGCGGAACTCCGCGGGCCATATTCTTGCCATTGAAAACGGCAGGATTTCTGCTATAATATCCACAAGGCGACAGGAAAGGCCGCCCCAAGGCTACAACGATATCATACCATCTACACGGGGCCGCGGTGCCTATTTTAATGTCCTTTTTCCATCCGGCCTGGAATTTGGCAATCTGGCCGCAAGCGGACGCCCTTGAAAACAATTGGTGGGAGGTGATCAGATGAAAAAAAGCGGTGCGCCCAGGCATTTCAAACGGAATCTCCTGCTGCTGGCCCTGCTGGCAGCGCTATGTATCGGTATCGTCGAGCTCATTGCCTGCAGCTACTTCGCCCCCGATATTTACCACCGGATTGCTGACCCCATCTATCAGGGGACAACAGCGGCGGCAGATGTCTTCCGCTCCGGACTGCGCGCTGCCGGGCAGTTCTGCCGGGATGCAGGTGAGCAGGTTTCCCAGCTCTCCCGCCAGGCTGTGGACTACGCCTCAGACCAGGCTTCGCAGTTCTGGGAGGCGCTTACCACCCCCAAGGAGCCTCCACCGGCGGAGGATGACCCGCTGCCGGATGCCACCGCCTCCCAGCCGGTCTTTGATCCACCCTATCAGCCCCCCGTCACCGAGATGCTGGAGGTGGACGGCCAGCAGATCCTCACCGGCGGCGCCCGGGACGTTACTTACTTCTACCAGGCTGGAGAAGACTGGGCCGACCAGCCTTACGGCACCGACACCATCGGCCCCTACGGCTGCGGTCCCACCGTGATGGCCATGGCCGTCGCCAGTATGACCGACACCGACACCGACCCCGCCGCTATGGCGGCCTGGGCGGTTGAGCACGGTTACTGGGCCAGGCGAAGCGGCTCTTACCACTCCATTGTAATCGGCACCTCCCAAGGCTTTGGGATTACGGCGGAAGCCTTCCCCTCCCGGGACGCCCAGGATATGCGCCGCGCCCTATGGGATGGCAATATGCTGGTGGCCCTGGTGGGCCCCGGCCATTTCACCAACGGCGGACATTTCATCCTGATCCGCGGCGCCACTCTCTCGGGAGAGGTCCTGGTGGCCGACCCCAACAGCCCGGAACGCAGCCTCATGACCTGGGACCCCCAGATTATCCTGGATGAGCTCTCTTCCGCCCGCGACAACGGTGCCCCGCTGTGGATTCTATCAATGCCCAATCCATAGCCACCCCAGCCCTTTTCTCAGGGAATATCGGCCCGGTGGGACACCGGGCCGATATTTTTTGTTCGACCGTTATCATTGATAGGCAGACTGCTCCCGGGCCAGCCGCTGATTCAGAACCCGATCCAGCTCCTGAATCTGCTTCAGCCGGCGGCAGTTTGAAGCCACCTGGCTACATAGCATCTGCTCCATCTGCTCCCCTGCCTTCGGCGGCGCTCCCCCATTGAGCATGGCCGCCAGTTGCGCGGCCTCCTCCCGGTCATCCATCGCCTCCAACTGCTCCCGCAGGGCCTTGTCGGCTGCCTGGAGTTTGCCCAGCGGCTCCTCCCGCATGGCGATGAGCATCTGGGCGCTCACTTGGTCATTCCGGTCAATGGCCTGGGCAAGCTGCTGGGTCAGGTCCTCCAGTTCGTTGAGCAGATTCCCCGTCCGCTTCATCTGGACCAGGGCGTCCATCACTACTTTTTCTGTCATACTTTATCCCCGGCGGCTGCCGCCTCCCGCTCACTGGTCTTCTGCGCCTCGCGGAAGGTATCCCTCAACTCGCCTGCCATGGACTTGACCCGTTCCAGTTCAGTTTTGTTCCGCCCCGCCTTCACCCGGCTGAGCTCAAACCCAAAGTAGTCGTACAGCCGGTTCAGACTGCGGCTGATGGGATACTGCATATCCAGCGTGTCGTCCAGGTAACGGATGATATCCAGACTCCGGTCCACACTCGCCTCAAAGAGGGCGTAGTCCGCTTTCTCCAGGGCCAGCCCTGCCCTGAGCAGGCGCTTAACCAGCTCGTCATACAGCAACAGCAGCAGTTCCCCCTGGGACATCTCATTGATACCCTGCTCCTTGTAGCCCTGGTACCCCTGGAAGCCTTTGATATCCATTTCTGACTCCTTTTACTTGGTTAATAGCCGCCGCTTCCGCCCATCAGCCCAGCCATGGCGGACGCCTGGGAATTCATCTGAGCAATCAGCTGCTCCAGACGGCTGAACTGGGTGGTATACCGGTCAATCTGGCTGGCCATCTTGTCCTGCCAACGGTCAATTTGGTTGTCGATGCTGTCGATCTGGCTTTTCAGGCTGTTGCTATTCAGGGAGGTGGGTGCCTTCACGGACCCCGCCCGGGTAATCAGCACGCCCTTGGGTTCACCAGTGGTCTTGACGTAGGTGTTCAGGGTATTCTGCATGGTCTGCATCAGCCCGTCGCTGGAAGCGCCGCCCTCCCGGGTCTTGGTAAAGGCGTTTTTCACCTTGTCCGGATCGCTCTCCAGCGTGCTGCGCAGCTTATCCTCGTCTAGGCTCAAGGTGGTCAGCCCGCCGTTATAGGAAGTGGTCAGCCCGATCTCCCGGAGGGTCTGCCCGTCCGCCCCGCCGGGGGCGATGGCGCTGAGCAGCTTACTGTACATGCTAGACAAAGTGGAGTCGCCGAACAAAATGCCCTGCTTGGCTTTCTCCTCGTAGGCTTTCCGCTCGCTCTCAGAGTACTGCTCCTCCTCCTCGGCGGTGAGGGGCTCGTAACGGGACTTGTCGGATTTTGTTGCCGGCTGGGTGGAATAGGCGTTTTTGATCTCCGTGACCATCTCGTTGTAGTCCTCTACGAAGCTCTTGATGGCATCCACAATCTTGTCCGAATCGGTGCTCGTCTCGAAGGTGACGGCCTCCTCGCCTTCCTTGGTCTCAAACTCGCCCTTCACGTTGATGGTCAGCCCGTCGATCTCAAAGCTGTTGCTGGCGCGGGTAAGATTCTCAAACCGCTTGCCGTTGATTTCCACATCCATGACGGCGTCCTGGCCGGCGGTGTAGGAGACTCCATAGTCAGGCACATCGTATTCCATAGTGTTGAAATCACTGAGGTCTCCATCGCCGCTGAGCAGTCTGTAGTCCAGTGCCTTCCCGGTCTTGTTGTCGGTTATCACAAGCTTGCCCGCGAGCTCATCGAAGGAAGCGGTCATCCCTTCATTCTTGAACGAAGTCGAGCTGTTCATCTTATCGATGACATCCTGGATCGAGTCGTCGCCGTTAATAGCAAAGCTGGCTGTAAAGTTCTTGTCCGCCTCAAATCTGAAGGCAAACCGCTCGTTGCTGCCCGCCCCTATGCCAAGGCCGAAGATCTCGGAAAAGTTATCGTCGGCGCTGCGGTCATGGGCGGCAAACAGATCCTTTGCCAGCCCGCCAAATTCAATTTTGCTGTTGGCGCCGGTTTCCGTGGTGGTAAACTTGAACTCGTTGGTCAGCTTGGAGTAGCTCACCTTCATCCCCGCGTCCGGGTTGGAGTTGATAGAGTTCATCAGGCTCTCCAGCGTGGTGTCCTGGGTGACCTGGATATGGGCGTCGTTGACCTGGAAGTCATAGATGGCTTTGCCCTCGTTGGTAACGCGGTAGCCATCCTTATCCACCCGGTTGCCCTTGTGATCAACGTAGTAAGTTTCACCGCTTCCGTTGGTCTTTTCGATGGGCTTCGCGTCATAGGTGAGGAACTCGCCCCGCATGCGGTTCTTGGTAAACAGCGCATTGTCCTCCCCCAGCAGGTCGGACAGCTTTTTGCTCGCGTTAATGAAGTTGGAGTCGCCGTTCTCAAAGCCCAGGGCTTTCACGGCAGAGCCGCCCAGGCTCATGGTGTCACCCTTGCCGGTCTGGAACGCCAGCTTACCGTCCTGCGTTTTGCTCACGGTGATCTTGCCTTCGCCAAAAGTGTCATCCAGCTCATCCTGCAGGGCAAGGCGGAATTTCAAATTGCTGGTCGTGCTGTCATCAACAGTAGAGCTGCTCATTCTATCAAACACGTCGGCCATGCTGATCTTCTTGGTGGTGCCGTTGAAGGTGATGCCCAGCTCCTTGTCAGACAGGTAGTCCTTGGTGCCAATCTGCTTGGTCAGGGCGCTCGTGCCCACCGCGATCACGTCGTTTTCTTTCTCCGTGAGGCCAAACTTGTCCTTGATGTCCCCTGCGGCGGAACTGATGGTAACTTTATTGCCGTTGCCCAACCCATCTGAAAAGACGATCCGGCCGTCCGCATTCGCCGTCACCTTGACGGCCTTATCGGCGGTGGTGGTCTCCTTCACACCGTTCTTGGTGTAGTTATAGCTGATCTCGCCCAGCTTATTGTTGATGGCCTGGGCAAGCTTTTCCGCGTTAGACGCGTTTTTCTTCACATTTCCGTTGGCATCCAGGACCTCTATCTCGTCCAAGTTCTCCAGCTCGTCGAAGCTGATGTCGAAAGTGGTACCGTTGGCTCCGCCGTACTGGAAGGTCAGCGAACCGGACACGGTGCTCACCGTCGTTTTTCCGGAAATATCGAAGACTTCCCCGGCCTCAATGCCCGGGATCTCGCCGCCGAACCGGCTGCCGCCCAGACCGGATACGGTGTAGGTGGCGGACTTGGCCATCTGCTTCACCGCGTTAATTTTGATGTCGCTGGAGGACTTGCCGCTGGCGGTAATCTTATCCTTGTAGGCGCCGGCGGTGATGGTGTTCACCGCATTGTTGAAAAAGCTGCTGCTGAGCAGGTTCGTCTTGGAGGAGTAAGAGGTGTACTTCGTGTTCAGGTTCACCGCTTTGTCGATAATGCTGCGGTAAGCCTCCTGCTGCCACTCCACCTTAGTGCGCTTCTTCACCAGGTTCTGGATCTTCAGCTTGATACCGGAGACCGCGTTTTCGATCATGGACTCGGTATCCATGCCGCTGGCCAGGCCGCTGAGCACATTCCGGCTGCCATAGATACTGCTGGTATTATAATTGCTGTTGCTCAGACTGGTAATGGATGCCATATCTTGGACCGCTCCTTTCTAACAAACCCCAAGGGCAGGGCTGCTGCCCGAGCACATCCGGCAGGATGCTTAAAAAAATTTTTAGAGTTTTTTCGTTCTACCTCTGTTATTTTTTATCGACCTGTAGTATAGTAAACTTAATAGTTTTCTCCAAGTTTTTGTGAGAGGGAGGGAATATTCCTTGACGCAAATCATCACCGTTACAAACCAAAAAGGCGGGGTCGGCAAGACGACCACCGCCGCCGCCCTGGTCTGCGGGCTTCACCAGCGGGGCGCCAAAGTCCTGGGCGTGGATTTGGACCCCCAGGGCAACCTGGGCTTTAACCTGGGGCTGGATATCGGCACGGGAAGCACCGTTTTCGACGTTTTCAAGGGCACCTGCCCCATTGAGGCGGCCATCCAGTCCACTGAGTACGGCGACGTGCTGCCCTCGGACATCATGCTGTCCGCCGCCGAGGTGGAATTCACCATGCCACGCCGGGAATTCCTGCTCAGCGATTTCCTCACCGGCGTGCGCTCCCGGTACGACTTTATCATCATCGACACGCCCCCCGCCCTGAACGTGCTGACCGTCAATGCCTATGTGGCCTCCGATGGACTCATTGTCCCCATGGAGGCCGAGGTGCTCAGCCTGGTGGGCATCACCCAGCTCCAGGAGACCATCGAGACCGTTCGCGCCACCTTCAACCCCCACCTGAAGGTCCTGGGCATCCTTATCAACAAGTACAACGGTCGCCTCACCCTGTCCAAGGATATCCTGGAGCTGGCCCAGGAGGTGGCGGAACAGCTGGACAGTCAGGTATTTCAGGCCAAGATCCACCGGGGGGTGGGCGTGGCCATGGCCCCCGCCCACGGGCAGACCGTACTCACCTACCAGCCGGACTCCCGGCCCGCCCAGGATTTCCAAGCCATCATCGACGCTGTGGGCGGCGACCGCTTTGTCCTCCCCAAGCCTAAGAAGGGCCTGAAATATATCTCTAAATTCTTCAACTAAGTAAGGAGCATCGCATCATGGCATCTAAGGACAAAACCAGCAAAACCGCGCGGGTGATGAACCTGCTGAGCAAAAAACAGGATCCTGCCGCCGACGAGCCAGTCGGAACCGCCCCTGCCGCCGTCCCCCCCATTGTCTCCTCCCTGGCCCCCGACGCCGCTGTCTCAGTGCAGATCAAAAACGCCCTGGAGGACGCCCTGGACGGCGAGTTGGGCGCCATGCCCGCGCAGCCGGCGGCCCCCCAGCCCGAACCCACGCCAGGGCCCCAGCCCGCGCCGGTGGAGCAGGCGCCCGCTCCCGCAGAACCGGAGCCGGCGCCCGAACTCCCGGCAGAGGGACCTGTCTCTGCCCCGGCCACAGCGCAGCCTGCCCACAAGTTCATGGAGCCGGAAAACCCTGGCTATATCAACGTAATGCAGGTCCTGGTGGAGGAAAAGGCCCCCAAATATGTAGAGATGTTCGGTCTTTGCAGCTGTAAACGCTGCATGGAGGACGTGAAAGCCCTCACCTTGAACCACCTGCCTCCCAAGTATGTGGTGCTGGAGCCCGGCGACCGGGTGCCCCGGCTCACCGTGTACGAGGGCAAGTTCAGCAGCGACATCACCGCCCAACTCCTCCAAGCCTGCAAGCTGGTCATGGAGCGGCCCCATCACAGCCGCTGAGCGAGCCACACAAACCGAAAATCCCTGGCGGGGCGCACAGCGCCCCGCCAGGGATTCTTTATCCTTTTACACCTGGGGCTCCGCAGAGGGTTCCTCCTCCTGCTGGGGGTAGGGGTTTGTGAGCTGTTCCCACAGGGTGTTCACATTTTCCATACAGATGAAATAGATGCTGGTCATCATATTGTCCGGGATGCCCAATTCCTCCGCAAGGACGGTGATGCGCTCCCAATCCGCGGCCTCATAGCTGAGCACCAGCTCATACAGTTTGCCGCAGCGCCCCTCGCGGTTCAGCAGCGCCGCCTTGATCTCATCCGCCACCGGCACCTCCGCCAAGATTTCCTCCATAGGCGCGTCAATGAGATAGTTCAGGGTGGAGAACATCCCCATCAGATAGGCTTCTGCCTTGGATATGGGCATGTCCTTGGCGTGGTTCATCAATTCGCTGCAAAAATTCGCCCGCAGGAAGGAGCGCTTTAGGAACTCCTCGGAGCCCGGGTCCACCTCGTTCTCCGCGTTGCTGGCGCTGAGGAGATAAATCCACTGCTTCAACTGTCCCAGGCCCAGGGTCATGATAGCCTGGGTGATGGTGGTCGCCCGATGGCGCAGAGCAAAATAGGCGGAGTTTACCATCTTCAGCAGGCCATATGTCAGGCTGGCGTCTGCCGCGATCATCTGCTCAATCTCCTCCACATTGGGCTCATCCTTAGTCACCGCCACCATGAGCTGGAAGAAATTGCTCTGAATGTACGCGCTGCTGTGGGCCTTGGTAGTCAGCCTGTCCGCCACATAGGGGCCCTCCAGCCCATCCGCCCCCAAGGCCACCGCCCGGTCATACAGCTTGACATTATCAATATGGGTGACAATGCACTTGATATTCATGCTGTGGGCAATCTCCACCGTGTTACGGATGGTCACTTCGCTGGCCGTGCTGCCGTTGATCTTGATGAAGTGGATGTCATCCAGCAGGGACAGGTACCGCGGCGTAAACTGGAACTCGTTCACCGCAACCCGGTAGCCCTCCCGGACATACTGCTGCACCAGGTGCATGGACAGCGGATGGATAATCACCGCGTCGTCGATCTGGATGACCAGGTCGTTCTTATCAAACAGCCGGGGCGTTTTTTTCATCAGCAGCATGGTGGTGAACGTCATAAAATTCAGCGTGCCCTTTAACACCTTGGGGGTGTTTTGGGTGAGAAAGCTGTAAATTGTATTGGCGGCGGCAAATTCTGCGCTGGAAGTAGAATTATCGCTACTGAACGCTTGGTTCGCGCCATAGTACAGGATCTCATTGCCGATGATGGTTCCAGCAGCGTCCTTAATGGGCTGCCGCACAATATATTTACCGCTCATAACTGCCTCCTATTAACCCTTGCCCTTCTGCTTGTCCATGCGATCCAGCAGGTGGTCCATCACATCCACCAAGTGGCCGATCTCCGGCTTGGTGAGCTGTTCGTCCGCACCCAGATCCCGGCCCTTGCGCCGCATCTCCTCACTGATGAGGGAGGAGAAGATGATCAGGGGAATCTGCTTGAAGCGCGAGTGGTCTTTCACCAGCTTGGTAAGCCGGTGCCCATCCATCTGGGGCATCTCGATATCGGTGATAATCAGGGCCACATCCTTCTCCAGATCTCCTTCAGCCGGCAAGGCGGACAGCGCCTCCCACAGCTCCAGTCCATTGGGATACATATGCAGGTTGATGTAATTGGCCTTGCGCAGCGAATCCGCGATCATCTTGCTCAGCAACACCGAATCCTCCGCCACCCAGATGGGCCGGTCGTTCCGGTCCCGGGGGCCAAGGCGCTCCACCTCGGACATCTGGATGGAGGTCTCCGGGGCAATCTCCGCCACAATGCGCTCAAAGTCCAGGATGGTGACCAGCTCGCCGTCGCACTGGGCAATGCCGGTGGCAACGCTCTCCGTACCGCCGGAGACAGTTTTGTCCGGCTTCTGAATGTCCGTCCAGGAAATGCGGCTAATGCGGTCCACGGTGTGGACCCGGAAGGCGATAAACATCTTATTGAAATTGGTAATGATGAAGATGTCCTTCTCATCCTTGGGGCTGTCCATGCCCAGATACTTGGGCAAATCCACCACAGTGAGCACCGTATCCCGGGGTTTGAAAATGCCCTCCACCGCCGAGTGAGCATGGGGCATGGGCTTTACCGGCGCGGAGATCATGATCTCCCGCACCTTGGCCACGTTGATGCCGAACAGGTTGCCCCCGATGGTGAACTTCATGATCTCAATCTCGTTGGTGCCCGATTCCAGCAGGATCCCGTGCTTGTTGTCTTCCATGATTGCCAACACTCCCTTTCAGCTTATACGCTGTTAAATAATCAGTTCCTTGCGGCCATAACAGCGGATGCAGCCCAGCCCGCTGTTCACGTCAAAGAGCAATGTACGCGCCACTGCACCGCCCACATCCTCTTTCAACAGGCGGATACCCTCTTTTTTCAGGTTGAGCTTCACGCTCTCAATGTTCCGCTGGCCGATGTTGCCCAAGGAACCGCTGCCCCCATCCTTAAACATCATTGCTCCGCCGGCGATCTTGGCGGTAATCCTGGAGCGGCTGGCGCCTTTGGCCTCCATCTGCTTCAAGGTCTCCCTGATCCCGGTATCGGCATATTTCATCGGGTTTTTCCGCCCCGTCTCCATATTCAGCGGCAACATGATGTGCACCAGCGCTCCCAGTTTCAGCGCCGGGTCATGCAGGCAGATCCCAATGCAGGACCCCAGTGCGTAGGTGACCAACATACCCTCCCCTTTGGCCATCTTCATGTCCGCTATGCCGATGATCAGTTTTTCACTCATCGCTTACGCCCAGCTTCCTCAATAGAGCATTCAGTGACCGGAGATCCGGCGACATCAGCAGGCGGCAGGGAACCTGTCTGTTGTCGCATACGAAGTTACTCCCGATGGTCATAATATAATCGGACTGTCCCCCGTATTCCGCCATGGGCACAGCCAGGATTGCACCTTGCATATCCACCGTGAAAGCGGGCACCGTCAGGTTCACGTCCATCCCGGCCAAGCCGCTCAGGGCGTTGATAAAGGTGGAGATCATAATGTTGCCCACCTCAATGAGGGCGGAGTTTTCCAGCTCCGAAAGCTCCTCATATCCACCGATGCGGCGGCCCATTATGCTTTCCAGCACAATATTTACAAATTCCAGCGGCTGCACCGACAGCATGATCCCGCTCAGCTGTCCGCTGAGCTTCACCAGCACCCCGGCAGTAATTTCCTCTGGACCCCCGATCCATTCAATGGCTTCATTGTAACCCATGATGCGCACTTCCGGCAGCGTGATGCGCACCTGCTGTCCCAACATCTGGGACAGGGCGGTAGCGGCGTTGCCTGTACCAACGCTGCCGATCTCCCGGAGCGTATCCAACTCCAGCAAGTTCAGCTCATCGTAATTTTTGATCGCCATTCCATTCCCTCCTGTCGTCAAATCGTCCCGCCGGCTCAGCCGCGCAGGTTATTAATGGTAGTCTCGATCTCATCGGAGGTCTGGACCATTTTCAGCGCCATACCGTAAGCCCGCTGGGACTCAATTACCTTGGTCAGTTCCTCGGCAAGGTCGGCATTGGAGCGCTCCACCATTCCCTGGCGCAGGATACCGGTGCCATAGCTTAGCCCGCCGTTCTTATCCACCGGGAGATAACGGGTATCACCGATCTGCTCCATCCCATTGTAATTGACGTAGTCAAAGATCCCCACAGGCAGCTTCTCCTCCGGGTCGGTGATCTCGATCAACCCGCCCGTCTCACTGAGCACAAAGCGGCCCTCCCCGTCCCCTAAGCAGTATACGAGCTCCATCTCAGGCTGGCCGTTTTCGTCCACACTGCCGGTCGCCCGCTCCAGCTGCGACATATAGAACGCCCCATTCCGGGTAAAGGACACATCCCCCGTGGCCAGATCCACCAGGCCAAAGAAACCGTCCCCCTCAATGTAGTAATCCAAGGTGCGCCCAGAGTCCGCCGGCGCGCCCTGGGAAAAGTCGGTGGAGGTCATCAGCAGCCTGGTGCCTACGCCCATGGGGAGCTCCTCCTCCACGCCCCGGTGATTCTGATGCATCAGGGCGGTGAACCGGGAACGGTCGGCCTTGAAGCCGTAGGTATTCACGTTGGCGATGTTGTCGCCGTGGATGTTCAGGCGCTGGAGTTGCTGCTGGGCGCCGATGGCGCCGATATAAAAGGATTGGTTCATCTTCCGTTACGCCCTCCTTACATCCGGCCAATATCGCTGGCGGAATGGCCCATTACTTCGTCGTACATCTTGGATACCGACGCGGCGCTTTGCAGCGCACGCTGGCAGGTGAGCATCTCCGTCATCTGCCGAATCATATCCACATTGGACCGCTCCAGATATTTCCACAAAATCTGCTGGGTTTCCGCAGGCTGCGCCCCATCGCCCAGGAAAAAGCCCCGGTCATCCTGCTCCAGCGCGTCCATGTCCTCGAAGGTGTAGACGCCCAGCTGGCCCAGATAGCCGCCGTTTTGAGTGAACAGGTTCCCCTGCGCGTCCACGTCCAGCTTATCGGTAGTGACCAGGATCGGCTGCCCCTCAGGGTCCAGCACCTGCCCCACCCCGGGGAAGCACAGATACCCTTCGTCGTCCAGGGAGAAGCTGCCCGCCCGGGTGTAGGCAATCCCGCCGTCTCCATTCTGGACGGCAAAGAACCCTTCCCCCATGATGGCAAAATCCAGTGGGATCCCAGTGGGCTCAGGGATACCCTGGTCATAAACGACGGAAATCTCGCTGTTGGCCCGGATATAACTCTGCCGGCCGATCTCCGTATATACCTTCTCCACGTTGCCCACCCGGCTATACATCACGTCGTCAAAGGTGGTGGCGGTATAACGGCTCTCCTTGAAGCCCGCAGTGGAAATGTTCACCAGGTTGTTGCCCACCACGTTCAGGTTGCGCTGCTGCGTCAGCATCCCGGAGGTTAGATTATAAAAGCCTTTAAACATCTTGCATCATGCCTTCTTCCGCTTTTTGGTGGTTTTGGGGGGCGGTTCACTGCTCATGTATGAGCCCATGTGTTCCCGCAGCTTCTGGATAGCACGGGAGTGGATCTGGGAAATACGGGGTTCGCTTACTCCCATCACCTGGGCGATCTCCTTCATGTGAAGGTTTTTTTCATAGTAGAGGGAGAGAACAATCTGCTCGTTCTCCTGGAGGGCGGCGATTCCCTCAGCCAAGGTCTGCTGGAGTTCCTGATCCTCCAGCACGGTTTCCGGCTGGAGCTTGGGGTCCTGGTCGGACACCTCGAACCGGTACCCCTCCAGATCCCGGGCGTCCATCAGCGCGTCCAGGGAGAGGGTATTGCTCAGGGCCACCCGGGCGGCCTCCTTCTGGTACTTATCCGTAGGGATGCCCAGCCGGTCGGCCACCTCCTGGTCGCTGGGAAACCGTCCCAGCTCGTTGGCCAGGCTGGACACCGCCGCGTCGATCTCCTTGGCCCGCTGGCGGATGTTCCGGGGCAGCCAGTCCTGCTTCCGGGCCAGGTCGATGACCATCCCCCGGATTCGCTTGGCTACGTAGGTTTCAAACTTGATGCCCTTCTCCGGGTCAAATTTATCGATGGAACTGAGCAAGGTAAGGATGCCCTCGCTGACGATGTCGTCCACCTGGGCAAAGCTGCTGTACACGCCGCGGATCTGGAGAGCGGCACTTTTGATAAGCCCTTCATATCGCAGCACCAAGGGCCATTTCAGCGTCTCGTCCCCCGTCTGCTTATAGCGCGTGAGCAGCTCCTGCGTTTCCATCGCCTCGATTTCGGCCTCGGTGTAGCCCCGTTCCGCAATACCCACACTCATGTGTTCACCGCCCTTCGCTGTGCCACGGCGGGAACCTCGGATACGATGTTGCCCAGGGCCTGGATCTGCACGCTGTTGGTGATCTCATTGAAGGACAGCACATATACGTTGGGGTAGAACTGGGTAATCATCCGGCTGAAATAGCCCCGGATTACCTGGCTGACCAAGATGACCGGCGTCTGGGCCAGGTCGCCGAACTTTTTCAGGTGCTCCGCCACCTGGGTGATAATGGTCTGCATCAGCTCGGGGCCCATGGCCAGGTACACGCCCTGTTCGTTCCGGGTGAGGGAGGAGATGATGCGCTTCTCCACCTCTGCATCCAGGGTAATCACCCGGAGCTGGCCGTCCTCGCAGAAGCGGCGGGTAATGGTGCGGGCCAGCGCGCCGCGCACCTGCTCTGTCACCATGTCCAGATCCCGCCCCTGAGCAAACCCGTCGGCGGCGGTCTCCACGATGGTGCTCAGGTCCTTGATGGGCACGCCCTCTTGGAGCAGGTTGCGCAGCAGCTTTTCCAGCTTGGCATAGGGGATAATTCCCGGTATCGCCTCCTCCACCAGTTCGGGGGCGGACTGCTTCAAGTTGTCGATCAGGCGGATGGTCTCGGCGCGATTAAGCAGCTCATAGGCGTGCTTTTTCACCGTCTCCGCCAGATGGGTCAGCATAACGGACAGCGGGTCGATAACATTGTATCCGTAGATCTCCGCCATCTCCTTGTTTTCCGGCAAAATCCACCGGGAGGGGATGCCGTAGGCGGGCTCGATGGTCTCGATCCCGTCAATCTCCCCCAAGGGATTGGGGGGCTCCAGGGCCAAGTAATAGTCCACCAGAATCTCGCCCTGGGCCACCACCTCGCCCTTGATGCGGATGGCGTACTGGTTGGTGCCCAGTGCAGAGGAATCGTGCAGGCGGATGGAGGGGATGACAAAACCCATATCCTGGGCATATTGCCGCCGGAAAATGGTGATGCGGCTGATGAGCTTGCCGCCGTGGCTTTCGTCCACCATGGGGATCAGGCTGTAGCCAAACTCCATCTCCACCGGTTCAACCGACAGCAGGGTATATACGTTGTTGATGTCGCGGTAGTAGTCGCTCTCGCTGGGCGCGGCCAGCTCCGCAGGCTCGGAGGGGGCCTGGGCCGCGGCCTCCGCCGCCTGCCGCTGGGCCGTCATCTGGCGGGTGATAAAGAATCCGCCGCCCAGCAGGGCCGCCCCGCCCACCAGCAGGGGGACGGTGGGCGTGCCGGGGATGGCCGCCAGCACCAGCAGCACTACGCCGGTGGTCATAATCGCCCGAGGCTGGGCCTTGAACTGGGACAAGACGTCCAAGTTCAGGCTGCCGTCGGATACCGACCGGGTGACGATCATGCCGGTGGCGGTGGAAATCATCAGGGACGGGATCTGGGACACCAGGCCGTCGCCGATGGTGAGGATGCAGATGCTGCTCAGCGCCTCCATCGGCTCCATCCCCCGGCTGATCATGCCGATGAGCAGGCCGCCCACCAGGTTGATCACCGTGATGATGATGGACATGGTGGAGTCGCCCTTGACAATCTTGGTGGCGCCATCCATGGCGCCGTAGAAATCGGCTTCCTTCTGGATCTTCTCCCGGCGTATCCGGGCCTGCTGTTCATCGATCAGGCCGGAGCTGAGATCCGCATCGATGGCCATCTGCTTGCCCGGCATGGCGTCCAAGGTGAAGCGGGCGGCCACCTCGGACACGCGTTCCGCGCCCTTGGTAATAACGATAAGCTGCACCAGCACGATGATAAAGAAGATCACGAAGCCCACCACAATATCCCCCTGGGTGATGAGCTGTCCAAAGTTTTGGATGACCACACCGGGGTCGCCGGTGGTGAGGATCATCCGGGTACTGGACACGTTCATGCCCAGCCGGAACAAGGTGGTAATCAGCAGCAGGGATGGGAAAATGGAGAAGTCCAGCGCATCCGAGATGTTCATGGTGATCATCAGGATCATAATGGACAGCCCGATGTTCACCACCAGCAGGATGTCCAGAATCATGGGGTTCAGGGGAACGAACAGGAACATAACCACAACCACCACGAACAGCGCTATGCTATTGTTTAAAACGCGCTTGAGCATGGGCGCTTACCTCCTGGTAGGGTGTGGATACGGCCGTCACTTCACAACCTGCTTCTTCTCGTTCAGCTTAAAGATGTATACCAGTACTTCCGCCACCGGCCCGTATAAGTCCTGGGGGATAAACTGGTTCAGCTCTGCCTGGGCGTACAACGCCCGGGCCAGGGGCACATTCTCAATCACGGCGATCTTGTGCTCCTCAGCAATCTGGACGATGCGCATAGCAACGTTATCCTGGCCCTTGGCCAGCATAATAGGGGCATCGTCCTGGTCCGGCTTGTAGCGCAGGGCCACGGCGAAGTGGGTCGGGTTCCGGATAACCACATCCGCCCCAGGCACCTGCTGCATCATCCGCTGCTGGGCCCGGCGGCGCTGGATCTCCTTGATCTTCCCCTTCACCTGAGGGTCGCCCTCCATCTGCTTGTATTCCTCTTTGACCTCCTGCTTGGTCATTTTCATCTGCCGCTCGTACTCCCACCACTGGTAGAAGAAATCCATGGCGGCCACCACAACAAAGGCAATGCTGATCCGTAGCACCATCCCCCCCGCCACTTCCACAAGGTGGGCTACGGCAGGGTTTATCTCCGTGTACAGATATCGGGAGCTCTCCAAAAGCATATCCCGGATGCTCAAAAAAACAATGGCCAGCAGAATTGCGATCTTGACCAAGTTTTTCAAGGTCTCAACCATGCTTTTCAGGGAAAACAGCCTCTTGATGCCCTGAAGCGGGCTGAGACGGCTGAATTTCGGTTTGATAGACTCTCCACTCACCAGAAACCGGGTCTGGGCAAAGGTCGCGCCCACGGCGCATAGTATCGCAGCCGCCACCACCGGCCCCACAGTCTGGAGCACCACTGCGATGGCCTGCACCGCCAATTCACCGGATACGCTGCCCACCTCTTGGGGCTCCTCCCCTATGGTGGACAAGCACAACCTCATAAACCCGCCAAGCTGCTCGGCAAAGGCCCCGGTAAGAAGCCACAAGACGGCGAAGGTGCCCAGCAGGCTGGCTACCGCCACCGCATCCCGGCTCATAAAGACGTTGCCCTTTTTTCGTTCGTCCCGTCGCTTTTTTGGTGTCGCTTTTTCGGTCTTATTCCCTTCGGCCAACGTCCATCCCCCCTTGCCGCCGCAGTCGCGCCCGCTTCCTCAGCAGGGCGTGGGAAGGGGCTGGGTTGATCGCTTAATTGTTCCGGGCTGGACATTCATCCGGCTATCACCAGAATCTGATGGAGGCTGTCCAGCATAGACGCCTCCACCTGGATCAAAAACTCGCTGAAGGGGATCATAAGCATGAACAACAGCACCAGCCCTACGATAACCTTCAGCTCAATGTTGATGGCAAACACGTTGATCTGGGGAATCACTTTCATCAGCACCCCCATACCCACCTGCGCAATAAGCTCCGCCGCCAGAATGGGCATACACAGCTTCACCGCCAGCACTGTGCACTCAATAAACAGCTCCAACAGGTACTGCAACGCGGGCACCCCCACGGGCACACCGCCCAGGGGCACGATGTCCTGGGACGTAAGGAAAATTCGCATCAGGGTCAGGTGTCCCCCTGCCGCGAAAAACAGCAGGGTCATCAGCGCATTCAAGATCATGCCGCTCACCGACATATTGGCGGAGGTGCCTGGGTCATACATCTGGTTCATGGTCATACCCATCTGGGTGTCGATCATGGACCCGGCCAGCTGCGGGATATAGAAAAAGAAGTTTACCGCCATCCCCAGCAGGTACCCAAGCCCCATCTCCAGCGCCAGACGCACCATCAGCTCCGCCACCCCCACAGGTTCGGGAGCCTGTTGGGTGGTTATGGACGCCACAAACACCGACAGCACCAACGCCATGCCGGCGCGCACCGCAGCCGGGACGTTGTTCCTGCCCAGGATAGGGTTGAACAGGATGAACCCGCTCACACGGGCATTGATAAACAGGAACAGCGTCAATTCTGCCCAATCAAGCATATTCAGCTCCTGATCAGCGAGAAGATTTCATAGGTGTAATCTCGTAGGGTGTCCAGCATCCAGCCGCCGCCCAGGAGCAGCACACCAATTACCACAATCAGCTTAAGTACAAAAGAGATGGTCTGCTCATGGATCTGAGTGACCGCCTGGAAAATGGCCACCACCACGCCTACCAGCATACTCAGCAGCAGCATGGGGCTGGCCAGCTTGATGGCTATGCCCACGGCATCCCGGACCAAATCCATTGTCTGCGTGGTATCCATGGCGGCTCCTTTCTCGGGTCAACTCAGTTCACGCCCTGGATCAGCGTGGAGAACATCAGCTCCCAGCCGTTCACAGACACAAACAGGAGCAGCTTAAACGGGGTAGAAATCATGGCCGGCGGCAGCATAATCATGCCCATGGACATCAGTGTGGAGGACACGATCACATCAATGAGCAGGAAGGGGATATACAGCAGGAACCCGGTGTAGAACGCCCGCTGCAGTTCCTGGGTCATAAAAGCGGGGACAATGAGGCGCAGCGGCGTCTCCGCCTCCGCCTGGGCCCGGGTCTCCGGCACGTCTATATGGGCCAGCTCACAGTACATCTCCAGAGTGTCCCATTTGATGTTGTCCAGCATGAACTGCTTGAGGGGGAGGGACGCCCGGTCGATGAACTCCTCCTGGCCGATCTCCTCATTGGTATACGGCTCCCACGCCTCCGTCTGGATGCGGGTAAGCACCGGGTTCATGGTAATCAGGGTGAGAAACAGCGCAATGCCCACCATCACCACGTTGGGCGGGGTCTGCTGAGTTCCCATAGCGGTACGCAGGAAGGACAGGGAGATGATATACCTGGTAAACGAGGTCATCATCACCAGCATGGAGGGCAGCAGGGCGATCATCGTGGTGAGGAACAGCACCTCAAGGGTCTGCACGCTGTCACCGTTAATGTTGATTAAGCTGTCGGTCGGCATCCTGTCCTCACCTCGGTTTCTTTTGCTTGAGTACGGTACGCAGGGCCTCGCCGAAGCTGGGCGGCGCGGGCTGATCCGACTGGGGGACATATAGCGCCTTGGCCTCCTCCTCCCCCAGCTCCGCCAGAAGGGACACGCTGGACGGGGTAATGCCCAGCAGGAAATACCGTCCCCCTGCCCGCACCAGCGCCGCGGACTGCTCCCGCCCCAGGGACAGGCGGCAGAGCACTTTGAACCGCTCCGTCCCGCCGGTGAGCCCCATCATCCCACCCCCGCGGCCCACCACATATCTGGTGAACAGGTAGGCAAGCGCCACAATGACCAGCACACAGACCAGCAGCCAAACCAAAGAGAGGATGCTGTCCAGAGCCGTCGCCTCCAGGCCGAGGTTGAATTTGCGAAGGGGCATCCCGGTCAGGGCGCTCCCAGGATCGAGGTGACGGTTTTGAGCACACGGTCCGGCTTGAAGGGTTTGACGATGAAGTCCTTGGCGCCGGAACGTACCGCGTCCATAACCATGGACTCCTGGCCCATGGCGGAGCACATGACCACGTTGGCGCTGCCGTCCTTGGCGCGGATGGCCTTCAGGGCCTCCAGCCCGTCCATATTCGGCATGGTGATATCCATGACCACCAGGTCGGGCGCGATCTCGCTGAACTTCTCCACCGCGTCCGCGCCGTCGACGGCCTCAAAAACCTCGGTATAACCGTTCTTGGTCAGCGTGTCCTTGATCATCTTGCGCATAAAAGCGGCGTCGTCCACTAACAAAATTTTCTTAGCCATGGTATTGATCCATCCTTTTCCAATTGATATATTGTGTACCTCGCGGGGGTCCTGCGGGGGTTATTGTCACCTGTTGGTTGCCAGCATTTCAATGGCGGGCGTCTGGACAATTTCAGTAATGCGCACGCCGAAGTTGTCCTCAATGACCACCACTTCACCCCGGGCAATGCATTTCCCGTTGACGAACAGATCCACCTGGTCGCCGGCCAGCTTATCCAGCACCACCAAGGAGCCCTTGGCAAACTCCAGGATGTCCTGAACCTTCCGGCGGGCCCGACCGATCTCCACCGTCACCTGGAGGGGCACCTCCATGATGAGATCCAGGTTCTGCGCCTGTTCCTTGCCCAACCGATCCAGGGGGTCCATCTCCTCCATTTGAACCGGCTTGGTAGCGATGACCTTGGGTTCGGGGGGCGCCTTCTGAACCACAGCCTCAGGCTGCTGCGGCGGATAAGGATATGGGTACGGCGGGTAATACATGGGGGGATATCCCATGTAACCGCCCTGCATCTGCCCGTCCGGCCCGGGCATGGGATAGGGTGCCATTGGCATCTGCCCCGGTTGGCCCATCTGGACCGGGGGCTGGGGTTGGGTTTGGGCCGCCGCCGGCCCAGATGGGCCAGGCACCGGGGCAGGAGCGGACGCGGGGGCAGGCGTCGGTGCGGGGGCAGGGGCAGGCGAGCTGTCCATTCCAGACAGCATCCGCTCAATGTCCTCCTGGCTCATTTTCCGGTCACCGCCGGAGGACTCTGGAGCAGGCTCCGCCGCGGCGCCGCCATGGAGCATTGCCTCGATCTCCTCCTGGCTCATCTTCCGGCTGCTGGACTCCGATTCCGCTGCGGGGGCAGGGGCGGCCTCCGCGGCCTGATCCGGCGTACCCGCCAGCATCGCCTCGATCTCTTCCTGGCTCATCTGCCGGTTGCTTACCGCGGGCTCCGGCGCGGGCTCTGCGGCGGGGGCAGAGCCTCCCGCGCTGGTCACCTCGTCCTCCAGCCCCAGACTCTTGATCAGCTCCTTGGCCAGTCCCACGGACATTACGTTCATAAACTCGCTTTCCAGCGCGTTTTCAATCTTCAGGAAGAACCGGACCACCACCACCTGGTCCGCACCTGCCGGCATGTGCTCCTTCTTGAACTGCTCCAAATCATCCAGCTCAAAGGACTCCGGCGTGGAAATATCTACCCGGAACCCCAGGAAGTCGGACATGGCGGTGGCCGCCGAGCCCATCATCTGGTTCATGACCTCGCACACACAGCTGATGGTCAGCTCGTTGAGCTCAAACTCCTCGTCAGGCGTCTCCATACCCATAAGTATGTCTACAATGACCTTGATGTCGCTGCGCTTGAGCAGCATGATATTGCTGCCCTCCAGGCCCTCAACATACCGGATTTCCACGCCGATGGCCGGCTCCAGGTTCCCAAGGGAGAAATCCTTGACGTCCACCACCGTGACCGTGGGTGTGGTGATATCCACCCGATGGTCCAGCATATTAGACACCGCAGTGGCCGAGGAGCCAAGGCTGATATTCATCATCTCGCCCAAGGCGTCAATCGCCATTGAGCTGAACATTTCCTTCTCCATCGCTTACTCGCTCCTTTGTTCGGCCGAATAGCATACCTCGTCTATCTTGATGGCCATGTTTTTCTTGTGCGTCCCCATGCGTCCAGTAAACCACTGGTACCCGCCGATCTCCAGGAACACCGGCGAATCCTTCGGGCGGCCCAGATCCAGTACGTCGCCCACATTCAGGTGGTAAATATCGCTCAGAGAGAGCTGGGTGTCGCCCAGCTCCGCAATGATCTCCAGGGTAGAATCCCGCAGCTGGTCGAAAATCTCCTCCGAGTTATCCTCGCTGGCCGCCTTCCGGCCCATGCTCTCCCGGCTGACCTCGCCAAAGACGCTCATCAGCACATTGCCCGGCAGCACAACGCTCATGCGCCCCTCACTGCCGCCAAAGGTGAGCCTCATGTCCACCAGCACCACCGTCTCGTCCAGGTTCAGCAGCGTAACCAGAGTTGGGTTCACCTGGGTGCGCTCATACTCGAAGGTGATGGGCACATAGTTCTCCCAGCTGCTCCCCATCAGCGCTACAATATCTTTCATCAGGTGCTCGTATAGCTGTAGCTCCAAGTCGGTATAGGCGTATCCCATGGGGATCTCCTGCTCTGTGCTCTCCCCTTCGCAGCCCATCATGCGATCCATCATCCCCAGCGCCGTTGGCGTGGAGAGGTAGACCATCACCGGGTCCTCCGCCTGGATATCCTCGCCCTCCGCCTCCCGGGAATGGACCGTCACGTTTACCATGGCCAACACGTCCCCCTCCAGGAGGGCGTTGTTGAACTCATAGAATTTCTGTTCCTCAATGCTCTCCACCTCGATCTCAAAGGTGGTGCGCAGCTGCGCGTTGAGCCGGGAACTGACAACCCGGGTATAGTTCTCAAAAATGCCGTTAAGCATTTTGATCCGGTCCTTGGTGAACTTGCGGGGGGTGGTGAAGTCATATTTCCGGTATTTTTTCTCCGGCTGTTTTTCCTCCGTCTGGCCCGCATCGCCGCCGCTGCGCATAGAGTTTAAGAGCGCGTCGATCTGGCTCTGCGACAATACCTCAGCCATCGAATCACCTCACCTGATCTGCTGAATTTAGAAAGTAAACGGCCTATTGCTCATCCAGGCCCATGTCCGCGTTGTCCTGGCTCACGTAGGTCTGGATGGCCTCGCCTGCCGCTTCCAAATCCAGGTCGCGGCCGGTGATGATCATTTCCACCCGGCGGTTAAACCGCTTGGTTTCCTCTTGCTGATTGCTGGCAATGGGGTGCCACTGACCCCAGCCCTCACCCACCAGTCGGGCGGGGTGGATCGAGGAGTTCTCCTGGAGGAACAGCACCACTCTCAGGGCGCGGAAGCTGGACAATTCACGGTCGAACGCCGGGTCATTGCGCCGGTCGGGACTCCCCTGGGCGGTGTGACCCTGGACCCGGATCTCCTCAATCGCGTCCTTGGACTGGTCCAGAATGCCGGCCAGCTTCAGCAGGACCTCCTTGCCGCCATCCAGCAGCTGGGACTTATCCGGGGCAAAAAACACCTGGTCGCTGAAGGTGATATAGATCTTGCCGCCCTTCTCGCTCACCTGCACACTGCTCTCCAGGCCCTCCTGGCCTATCATCTGCTGGATCATCTCATAGAGCTCGTCAACCAGGTTGTTGATGGCCTCCTGCTGGTACACCAGGCTGTCCTTGCCGGGGTTCTCCACGTTGTCGGCATTGGGGCCGTCGTTGCCCGAGTTTTCCGTTGGGGTGAGGATGGCGTTGGGGTTGAAGCTGGTGACGATGGCCCGCCACTTCTCCTCGCTGATGGTGGACATGGAATACAGCAGGACGAAGAAACAAAGCAGCAGTGTTACCATGTCGCCGTATGTATCCATCCAGTTTGCGCCGCCGCCGCCGCTCTTTTTCTTTTTCATGAGATTGTCATCTCCTTACCACCGGGATTACTCCCCGCCGCCGGAGCCTTTGCCGCCGCCGCCGGTCTCCCGCTGCTTCTGGGACATATAGGTAAGCAGCTTTTCCTTCAGCGCCTTGGGGTTCTCGCCGGACTGGATGGACATAATGCCCTCTACGATGATCTGCTTACACAGCACTTCCTCGCCGTCCCGGATACGCAGGTTGTTGGCGATGGGGCCGAAGATCATGTGGGCCAGGATACAGCCGTACAGGGTGGTGATCAGGGCGGTACCCATGTCTTTGCCCAGGCTGGACGCGCCGTCCCCGCCGATCTCCATGCCGTTGAGCATATTGATCAGGCCCACCAGCGTACCCACCATGCCGAAGGCCGGGGCAACCGACGATGCCTTGTCGTACAGCGACGCGGCGTCCTCATGCCGGGCGGACATACATTCGATGTCGTTCTCCAGGATGGCCCGAACCTTGTCCGGGTCGTTGGCGTCCACGATGAGCATGATGGCCTGTTTGAAAAAGGGGTCGTTCTGCTCGTTGGCCTTTCCTTCCAGGGCCAGCAGGCCGTTTTTCCGGGCGGTCTGGGCCAGATCCACCAGCTCGTCGATGTATCCCATGGGGTTAAACTTCTTTGCGTTCAGGATGATGCCGAAATGCTTCGGGATGGCCGCCAGAGTGCTGCCGGGAAAGCTGGCCACCACGATGGCGAAGGTACAGCCGATAACGATGAAAATACTGGCCGCGTCAAAGAAGTTGATAAGGTTGCCGGGGGTAAATTCAATAAGCTTCTGTCCTTCCTGGGGCGGGACGTTGATGCCCATCACAATGCCCAGCAAGAACACGACAATAGCCAGCACAAGACCGACAATATAGGTAATATTCATACTACAGCACTACCTCCAAAACGGGCGGGGCATGACCTGCCGCCGTTTTCTCTATGTTACCGTTTGTCTACAACGGTGACCTCGCGCTGGATATCCATCACCTTGGCGTTATAGCGCGCGATCTTTTCTATGATCTCCTCGGTGCTCTCGCGAACGAGGTAATAGTCGTGGTTCATCATAACGATCTTGGATTCCGGGATGGTTTCAATATACTCGATTTGAAGATGGTTGACAAGGAATTTTTCGTGGTTGCGTTTCGTCAGAACGATCATGGTGCGGACCTCCTTTTCCTGGTTGGTGGGACAGGAAAGCTCAGGGGGCCGGCCCCGGGGGAGGGGACGATCCCCTCCCCCGGGCCGCGCCTGGTTCAAAAATCAGGGTCAGCGCTTCATGTTGACCAGTTCTTCCAGCATGGAGTCGGTCACGGTGATGATACGGGTGTTGGCCTGGTAGCCGCGCTGGGTGACGATCATGTTGGCAATCTCCTGGGCCAGGTCGGTCTTGGAGCTCTCCAGGCCGTTGGTCTGCAAGCCGGTCTTGCCGCCGTTGCGGATGCGCAGGCCGTCGATATCCTCGGGCACCGCAGCGTCGTCCGCGTCCGCCCCAGGGCCGTCGGGGCCGATGCCCGCGCTGGCCCAGCCGAGGGACTGGTTAATGTGGGAGATTCCCATTCCTTCCGCGCCGCCGCCCAGCACAGAGACGGTCAGATCCCCCGAACCGGGGCCCGCGGTGTAGTAGCTGTTGCCGATCTGGGTGACGCCGTTGGGGTTGGTCACCTGGCCGATGGCCACGCAGCCGATGATGACCGTCTCGTTGGTGTCGTTGCTGGTGCCGCTGATGATGCCGGTCTTCTTGTCCACGGTGATGCCGTTGAACTGGGCATAGGGGTAATCCTTCCGGGTCGTGACGGCGGCGTCCCCCTCGCCCTCGGTGATCATCTCATGGTAATCATCCAGCGGCTTATAGGCGCGGGTGCCGTCCGGGTCGGGATTGCCGTCCTCATCCACGGGGTCCGCCATATCGCTGGCATACATGATGGTGGGCACCATCTTCCGGGTCACGCCATCAGGCAGGGTGCCGTCCTCATCATACTGCTCCTTGATGTCCGCCAGCTCCTCGCCGGTGATCTCAACGCCCTCCGCATCGTAAAACTTCTCCACCGACTTAATGCGGGGGAAGCGGATGGGCACCAGCTGGTCGCTGAAGATGGGGTCGCCCACCTCTTTGGCCTTGCCCGCTATCACATCGGCTTGGGTGGCCGTGCCGGTGCACATAAAGCCGTACACGCACAGGTCGTTGTTGGTCAGGTGGCCGTCGGCCTTGAACTCAAAGTTGCCCACGCGGGTGAGGGTGAGGGAGGTGAGCTTGTTCACGTCCCCGGCGCTGCCGTCGAACGTGGCGGCGACATCCTTGTTGCCCATGAGGAAGAAGCCCGCGCCGTCGATCATCATGTCGGTGGGGTTGCCGGTCACGGCGAGGTTGCCGGTGCTCATGTCGATGTCCACCGAGGCCATGTTGGAGCCGTAGCCGATCTGGGAGGGGTTCGCGCCGCCCACCACCTGGGTGCCGTCCGAGCCGCCGGACAGGGTGGTGTAGATGGTGGTCTTGAACACCGAACGGGAAGACTTATACCCCTGGGTGTTCACGTTGGCAACGTTGTTGCCGATGACGTTCAGGTTTTGCATATGGGTTCGCAGGCCGGCAATGGCCGCGTACATAGAACCAGTCATAGCTGCTAATTAACTCCTTTCGGTTTTGGCGCCGCCCGGCCCGCGCCAGTCGGGCGCAGGCCGAAGGCATCCGAATCCGGTCCTGCCTTCTGTCTACTATCTTATTACAGGAATACGGCGCCGTCAATGTTCGTGAAGATATTTTCTCTCATTTCCTCTTGGGTGATGGCGGTGATGACCCTGGCATTGGGCACATTGATGATAAATGCCTTTTCCGTGTCCATCGCCAGGATGTTGGTGGCCCCCTTGGCCTGGGCCCGGATGACGCTGCCCGCCAGCTGATCCATCAGGTCCGGCGTGACCTCGATCCCCCGTTCCTGCGCCCTGGAGATGGCGTGCTTGGAAAACTCCACACCCAGGGCCTGGGGCTGCTGCTGGGTGCTTTTGGCCAGCTCCTGCTGGAACATGGCTCCGAACGCGCCTGCTGTCCCCTGCCGCTGTACCCGGGCCTGTAGCGCGTCCGTGCGCTGTTGTCCTGATACACGCTGGATCATCTCAAGTTCACCTCAATTTTCTTCACTCCGCCGGGGCGGGGGGATCAACCGTGTCTCCCTTGCCTTCGCTGTTATCCGGGGTGGTTCCCCCGGTCCCATCCACGTTGTCCGTGGGACGGTCGCCGGGCAGCTCGCCCTCCGTGCCTCCGGTTCCCTCGGTGGGTTTGTCCCCCTCCTCCGGCTTGGTGGTGGAATCACCCGTACCCTCGCCGGGCTTGGTTGTGTCGCCGGGCTGAGTCGGGCCATAGCTTCCGTCCTCATTGGGCAGGCGGCCTATGGCCATGATCTGGTTCAGGGCATAGGCCTCACCGTCGCTGCCGAAGATGACCTGCTGGCCGTTGAGCACGCCGGTGCCCATGACCACGATCTCCCGCTCCTCCAGGTCGTTGCCGTTGACGATGCCGATGGTGACAACCTTACCAACCAGGGAGCCGGCATAGCTCATGATATTGGTCTCGGTCATGTTGCTGACGGCGGAGATCATCTGCATCTGCACCATCTGGTTCATCATCTCGCTGGTGTCCATGGTGTCGTCAATGGTCTGGTTCTGAAGCTGCACGATCATCAGGTTCAGGAAGTCCTGCATATTCAGCTCGGTGTTCCCCGGCCGGCTGGTGCTGTTCTTTACCACATTGGTGTTCTTCGCGCCAAGCAGGCCAGCGATGTCCGCCATTGAGTTGCTGCTCATGTGGGATGCGCTCCTTTCTGTGTCAAATGTCTTCCCCGTCCATGGGGATCAGCCCCAAGCGCAGCTGCTGCATGAAATCCTGGGGGCTGCTGGTGTGTTCCCGGCGCTGCTGGCGGCGCTCCTGGCCGTCCTGGGCGTGGCCGTTGTGCCCGTCATAGCTGTGCTGCTGGTTCTGGTTCTGCTGGCTCTCTGCCTGACGCTGGACATCCACCTGAACCTCCTGCCCCCGACTGCTGAGCATCCCCTGCAGGTCGCCTGCGTGCCGCTCCAACAGCCCACGGGTCTCCGCGCTGTGGGCGCCGAGGGCCACCCGGATCAGACCCTCCGCGCTGCGGGTGATCTCCACCGTCACGCTGCCCAGGTTTTCCGGGGTGAGCTGAATGCGCACCAGGGATTCGCCGTCCTGCATGGCCTGATTGATCTGGGCGTCCAGCTGCTTGACCACGTTGGGTCCCTCCGTCTGCTGGGCGTCGTACACCTCGCCCACTTTCACCGGCGCAGCCTCCACATCGTGGAAAATACGCTGGGGGGCCTGCTCCACGTCAAGAAGCTCCATCTCCGGGGCGCCGTCCTCCTGCTGCTGGGGCTGGGGTTCGCCCGTCTCCGGCTGGATCTCCTGCCCGGTCTGCCCGGCAACCACCTTTTCCAGCATAGCCGCGGGGCTGTTATCCGCGCCGGGTGCCGTGGCCTCCAGGATCACGTCCGCCTTGGGGTCGGAAACGTCCAGGGGCTGGGCGCCGGTCCATCCGGTCTCCCCGGCAATCTCCTCCGGGCCGACCGCACTGGCCGAGATCTGGCCGTTCCAGCCCTCCACCATACCGATGGCGATCGCCTCCCCTG
This sequence comes from uncultured Oscillospiraceae bacterium, assembly GCA_910587205.1. GTDB lineage: Bacteria > Bacillota > Clostridia > Oscillospirales > Oscillospiraceae > Enterenecus. Next base: position 8,122 of record CAJULZ010000001.1, on the reverse strand, counting down.
TTTCGGGTGTCTTCAGCGTGACGAGCTCAACAACCGCGTCGGGGGGCATCTGGCCGACCACTACATACGCGCCCTGCTGGACGGCCTCCTCTGTGGAATCCTGGGGCTTTTTCTGGGCCGGGGCCTTCTCCGGTTTCTTGGCATTGGCCGGCTTCTCCGCCTTCGGCCGCTCCTGGATCTCGCTGTCCGGCTGTCCGGACTGGGCCTTTTCAATCAGCTTCTGAAACTCGCTGTCCACGTCGCCCTTGCCCGTCTTGGGAAGTTGCGCCTGGGACGCCACCGCCTGGAGCATGGAAAGAGCCACATTGCTTGCCTGTTCCATCTTGTTTTCCTCCTTTCTTCCTAAGATATCTATTTCCAAACGGCGGCGTGCCGCCGGTTTGGACCTCGTTGCCGCAATCCCGCTCATTTCGCTGCGGCTCCTCTCCCCGCAAAGCCTAAAGACCGATTTTGCGGAGACCTCATTTTATGCGCCGATATTGGCGCGGGCCCGTGCGGAGCTGACAAACTCGTCGATCAGGGCCTCCTCGCTTTTCTGCACCGCCTTATTGTAAAGCTCCAGCTTCTTGTCCTTCAGCTTTTCCAGGGAGGAGGTGTCGATCTTGGCGTCCACCACCTGCTGGCGCTTGGCCTCCTCCTGCCGCCTGAGCTCCTCCAGCTGGTCGGTCTCCCTCTGTATATCCGCCTCCAGGACCCGCAGGCCGTTCTGGTAAAACATGGCGTCCATAACGGTAATTCCCTCGGCCTTGCGCTGGCGGTACTCCTCGTTGCACTCGCGGTACTCCTGCCATACTGCCTCCAGCACGTCTTCCTGTTCCCGGACCTGGGCCAGAATGGCGGCGTGCTCACCCTTCAGAGCATCCAAAATCTGTTCTTTATACGAGAGGACGGAATCCAAAGAGAACTTGAATTTCTTCATCTGTCTTTTCGCTCCTTGGCGAGTTTATTTCAGAATCTTGGCCAATTCCTCCACGCATTGTTTATAGGTGAAGGCTTCGTCGACATCCTGGGTAAGAAAATCGTTCACCGCGTCGATCTTGGACATGGCAGAATCCAGCTTTCGGTTGGTGCCCGGCTTATAGGCCCCGATGGCTACCAGGTCGGCGTTTTTTTCGTATACGCTCATGATATCCCGCACCCGTGAGGCCAACTGCCGGTGCTCCGGGGAGACAATTTCCGTCATCAGGCGGGAGATGCTGGCCCCCACGTCGATGGCGGGGTAGTGGTTGGAGTTGGCAAGCTGCCGGGAGAGCACGATGTGCCCGTCCAGAATGCCGCGCACGGTATCCGCGATGGGCTCGTTGGTGTCGTCGCCCTCCACCAGCACGGTATATACCCCGGTGATGGAGCCCCGGCTGAAATTGCCGCTGCGCTCCAGCAGCTTGGGCATTTCCGCGTACATAGACGGGGTATAGCCCCGGGATACCGGCGGTTCACCAATCGCCAGGCCGATCTCCCGCTGGGCCATGGCAAACCGGGTGAGGGAGTCCATCATCAGCAGCACATCGTACCCTTGGTCCCTAAAATACTCCGCGATGCCGGTGGCCACGCTGGGGCACCGCATCCGCAGCATCGCAGGCTGGTCGGAGGTGGCTACCACCAGAATGGACCGTTTCATGCCCTCAGGGCCCAAGTCCTTCTCGACAAACTCCAAAACCTCGCGCCCGCGTTCGCCCACCAGGGCGATCACGTTGATGTCGGCGGTGACGTTTTTCGCGATCATCCCCATCAGGGTGGACTTGCCCACGCCGGAACCGGCAAATATGCCGATGCGCTGGCCCTTCCCGATGGTGATCAGCCCATCGATGGCTTTCACCCCAAACTGGATGCGCTCCCGGATGGGGGGACGCTGCAAGGGGTTGATGTACCCGCCTCCCACGCAGTAGGAGGTGCCCCCCTCAAAGGGGCCCTTGCCGTCGATGGGCTGGCCCAGGGCGTTGATGATACGGCCCCTGAGGAACTCGCCCACCTGGAGGGTGAGCTGCCGCCCCGTGTTGCGCACGAAGTTGCCCGCCGAGATGCCTCCCATATCCGAATAGGGCATAAGCAGGATGTGGTCGTTCTTGAACCCCACCACTTCGGCAGTCACCTGTCCGCCGGAATCCCCGTTGTAAATGCGGCAGATGTCGCCCACGGCGGCCCGACCGCCGGACGCCTCAATGGACATGCCCACGATGTTTTCAATTTTTCCCGTCAGGCTATAGGGCTCTGCGTTGTAGACCTGTCGGGTCATCTGCTGAAAAACAGAAGGCATGGCATCCTCCCTTGACCAGTGCTCTCCGCGCTTGCCCCGACAAGAGGTGTGCGCGGGGATGTGCTGTCTGATTTTCCGCCCGGGTCCCCCGTCAGAACAGGTTCATCCCCGATCCGCTGCTGGCGGTATCCATCAAAATAGTGCGCAGGTTGTTAAGCTGAGTGGCGGCGCTGGCGTCCACAATCTCGTCAGGCATCTCAATAATGCAGGTGCCCGACTCGTCGTCCGACATAGGGATAATGCGCACCCGGTCGGACAGGGCGCTGAGGGCGGCGGACAGAGGCGCGGGAATCTGGGTAAGCCGCTTGGCGTCGCACTCAGCAATATAAATGTGCACCCATTCCTTCTTTTTCCGCTTGTCAATGGCGGTCTGGATCATCCGGCTAATCACGTCGGCGCTGCTTTTCAGGCTGACACATACCACCTTCTCCGCCACCGCCAAAGCCAAGTCCCGCAGGTCGGCCACGCTCTGATCCATCTGCCGGTCCAGGGCGTGCCCCGCCTGCTCCAGGAAGCGGTGCACCTCCTCCTCCTGGCGCTGGGCCTGTTCCTCCCGCTGTTGGGCGGCCTCCCCGGCGGCCTGGACCATACCCTCGGCGTAGCCGTCCTGATAGCCGTTCTCCCGCGCCCGGGCAAATACGTTTTCCGCCTCCCGGTCGGCATCCTCCCTGGCCTGGGCCAGAATGCGGTCGGCATTCTGGCGCGCCTCGGCCAGGATGGCTTCTGCCTGGATCTGGGCGAAGGTAATAGGGTTCTCCTCGGGTTCCGGTTCCGGTTCCGGCTCTGGCTCGGGTTCAGACATAGGCTCCCCCACAAGCACGTCAAACCCCGGGGCTTCCTCGCCGGGGGGCGCTTTGTCCTCCGGGGCGGGCGGCGCATCTTCCGGCCTGGCCTCCGGCGGCCCCACTGCCAGTTCCTCCGCGTCGGGGAACTGGTAGGGCTCCGCTTTGGCCCTGGAAAAGACCTTAAATATATTAGGCAATGATATCGTCCTTTCCACCCTTTGCGATTATGATCTCGTTCTTCTCCTCCAGGTCGCGGATGATATCCACAATGCGCTGCTGGGCGTCCTCGGCGTCCTTCTTGCGGACGTTGGTGGTGATCTCCAAGTCGTCTCGGATATTCTGGGCCATACGGGTGGACATGTTGCTAAGCAGCTTCTTGGCCACGTCCTCGGTGGTGGACTTGAGGGCCAGCACGATGTCCCGCGGGTCGCAGTCCCGGACAAAACGCTGCACGGACCGGTCGTCCATGGTAATGATATCCTCGAACACAAACATCCGCTTGCGGATCTCGTCGGCCAGCTCCTGGTCGTAGGCGGCCAAGCCGTCGAAGATGTTCTTCTCGCTGGTGCGGTCCAGGTTGTTCATCACATCGGCCACATAATCGATGCCGCCCACCTTCACGTTGGCGCTGGTGACAATGTTGGAGAACTTCTTGCGCATCTCCGCCTCGATGATCTTGACGGCAGTGGGGGACACGCTCTCGATCTTCGCCATGCTCTCCACCACCTGGACCTGCCGCTTTTCGTCCAGCTGGGAAATGACGCCGGCGGCCTTGTCCGGCTCCACATAGGACAGCACCAGGGAGATGGTCTGCGGCCGCTCGTTTTGCAGGGCGGAGAACAGCGACTTCTCGTCCGCCTTCTCCATGAAGGAGAAGTTCCGGTTCTGCAGGGACTTTGTCACCTTGCCCAGCAGCTCCTCCGCCGTTTGGGCGCCGTATGCTTTTTCCAGCACCGTGCGGGCGTATTCCAGCCCGCCCTCCGTCACCGCCCGGTTGGTGCGGCACAGCTGGTAAAACTCAAACAGGATTTCCTCGGTCTGCTCAGAGTCCAGGAAGCCCAGCTTCGCCACCTCAAGGGTGAGCTGCTCCACGTCCTCCGGCTCCATGTGCTTGTAAAGGGCAGAGGCCCGCTCCACGCCCAGGGAGATGATGACGGTGGCGGCGCGCTGCGCGCCGGTGAGCTTGGATATGTCCACCCCGCCCAGGCCGACCTTCTTCTTTTTCGGCGCGGGAGCGGCTGCCGGGGTCTGGGCCGGGGCTTTGGCCTCGGCGGCGGGGACCGCTTTCGCTTCCGTGACTGCGGCGTCAGCCATTGTCTCCATCCTCCTTTAGCCAGCTCTTGATCAGCAGGGCCGCAACCTCCATGTTCTCGTCCACAAAATCCCGGATACTCTGCCGCAGCTCCATACTCCGCTCGGTGTGCAGGTCCATGACATTGGCCCCGGACACCGGGTTTCCGTTCTCGTCCACCTGGACCTCCACAGGCTGCCCGTCCGGGCCGATCTCCATCTGCCCCGGCATGGCGGTGGCCAGCAGTTCCTCCACGGCACGCTGCTCCTCCTCCTGCTTCTTGCGCTTCTTCCGGCGCACCAACAGGACGATGGTCAGTACAATGGCAAACACCAGCAGGCCGGCGCCCGCAGCGATAAGCACCCAATAGGGCACGCCGAAGAAGCCGGGTACGGGGGGCTCGGGCTCAGGCTCGGGCTCCACGGGGAATGGGGTGGCCAGCACCGCGATCTTCCAGGTCATGTACTCCTCGGCGGTCATCTCCTCGGTGGCCACAGGCATGATGCCCGAAGCGCCCGCGGCCAGCTGCCGGATACCCGCCACATCCACAACCCCGTCCTCCACGACCCGGGAGTTGACGGTGATGCCCACGCTCACGTCGGTGAGGGTGCCGCAGTGGATCACCATGGTGGTCTGGGTCTTGGGATTGTCATACTGGACGCTCCCCTCGCCCTGGCGGATGCGCTGCACCTCGTCCACAGCCTCCCCCTGCTCCACCTGGGTGGGCAGGTCGGCGTTGGTGGTGGTGCCCACGATGCCGCCAGCGGTGGACTGGTCGTCAGTGAGGAACTCATAGGCGTAGAACCGGGTGCCGATGATGCCCGCGCCGTTGGTGGAGCCATTCTCGGCAAACTCGGGCAGGTGGACGTCGTAGTCCACAATCTCCTTGTTGCCCAGCTCCACCACCGCGTTTACGGCCACGTTCACGTTCTCCGGGCCGCCGAAAGCGGGGGCCAGCACCTGCATGATCTGGGTGCGGATGCGGTTGCTCCACTCCTGCTCCAATTGGAGCTTCAGGGCGGAGGACTCCGCGGCGCTGCCGTTGCCGCTCTCGTCGCCGCCGAAGCTGTTATAGATGTTGCCCAAGGTGTCCTCAACGGTGACGTTTTCCACGTCCAAGCCGGCCACACCACGGGATATGTAGTTGCGGATGGCATTGGCCTGCTCGTTGCTGAGCAGCTTGCCGTCCTGCATGGTGAGCATGACCCCGGCGGACGCCTCCACCTTGTTGTTGCTGTCCAGCACGTACCCCCGGTCTTCGCCCAGATTGATGGTCACGCTGGCGTCCCGCACGCCGGGAAACTGCCGGATGGTGCTCTGGTACTCCTCAATGAGGGTGACAAGCCACGCGTTGTTCCGCTCGGTCTGGGTGGACAAGGGGCCGATCCGCTCAAAATACCCGCTGTAGGGGGCGTTCGTGCCGGAGTACTGCGCCTGGAGCAGCCGGGCCTTCAGTGCCGGAGCCTGCCCCTCGGGCACTGTGATGGTGCCCGAACCCTCCATGCGGTAATCTGTGATCCCCTGCTCCTGGAGCCAGTCCAGCACCGTGGCCGTCTCCTCGCTGTTGGCCCCCACCACCAGGGGGGCGTAGGGCCTGTTGTTCAGGAAGACGGCAATCCCGACAATTCCGATGATGACCACGGCGGCCACCGCCGCGATCACAATCCACATTTTTTTGGAAATTTTCCCGAGGGCCGTCTTTACCTTATCAAGATAGCCCTTCAGCTTTTCCTTATTCAACTGCCATCGACCCCGCTCTCCGCGTTCTTACCTGCTCTGGGAATCCGTGACGCCCCGCGTCACACGTTCATGTTCTTCAGCTCGTTATAGGCGTCCAGAGCCCGGTTGCGCATCTGGATCAGCAGGTCTACCGCGATCTCGTTCTTATACGCGGCAATGTTGAGCTGCGCGGGGTTGTCCAACTGCCCGGTAGCCAGCAGGTACTGTGCCTGGGTAAATTCCGCGTCGGTGTCCCTCACGTTTTGGATCAGGCTGGTGAAAACGGAGCCAAAAGCGCTGTCCTTCACCTCGTCCAGGCCGGTGGCCTTTTCCTCCCCGCCGGCCAAGGCGGGGGCGGCAATCTTCTGGATGGGGTTGGCAATCCCCGTGATGCCGGCGTTCATGGGAATCCCAGTGATCCCTTCCATCGGCGTACTCATAGCGGTTTCTCTCCTTTCTGTTCGTCAGGCGGCGCTTACCGGCCGATCTCCAGTCCGCTGGAGATGACGGATTTCAGCGTGTTAAACGCGGTAACGTTGGAGGCAAAAGCCCGCGTGGCCGCCATGGCGTCGGCAATCTCCTTCACCATGTCCACATTGGGCATTTCCAGGTAACCCTCCTCGTCCGCGTCGGGATGGGTGGGGTCGTAGACGATCTTCATGGGGGAGTCGTCCTCCAGAATATCGGTGACGATCACGCCGCCTGCGTTGGGGTTCACCCCGCTGTTGGACACCATCCCGCCCGCTGCCGCGGCCCGGGCCATCACTTCCCGGAAGCTGTCCCGACCGCCCACGGCCTGGAACCGCACCATCTTCCGGCGATAGGCTCCCTCGCCCTCCTCTACCCGGGTGGTCTGGGAGTTGGTCACGTTTTCCGCGATCACGTCCAAACGGGTCTGCTGCGCTGTGAGGCCGGAGCCCACAATGTTAATGGTATTCATGAATCCCATAATATGTACCCTCCCCGATTACTGCCCGCGCACGGCCATGCGCAGGATGGAGTAATGCTTATTGATGGCCTGGTAGACATACTGCTGCTGGTAGGCGTTGCGGATCATCTCCACCATCTGGTCGGTGACGTTCACACCGTTGTCGTCCATGCGGGTCTGCTCCATGGCCTCGAACACGGTGGGCTCCGCGTCCTCCAGCACTTCCCGCACCGACTGCTTGGCCCGTTCTCCGTCCTTCACCGGGGAGGCGGCCTGCTCCAGCTTCTCCCGGATGGTGTCCTCGAAGGTAACTACCTTCGCCTTATAGTTGGGCGTCTCCGCGTTGGCGATGTTGTCCAGGATCGCCGCCTGCTTGGTCCACAGAAATCCCATGGATTTTTCCAGCAAAAGCGTGGAATTGCTCGTCAAAAAGTCCATTTCTGTCCCTCCCAAAATCCACCGCGGGCCCACCCGCGGCGCACACATCATGAATACTATGGCCTGATGCCGCCCCGTATGCCGGGAAACCGGAGAATCCCCCTTTCGGCAGCACCCGGAGGGGGCCGGTCTCAGAGGGGGGCACCCCGCTCCCTGAACTGCGCGCAGGAGACCTCCCATCCGGGAATTGCGCATACTGCACACAGCACTTTATTATAGCACAGCGTTTTGGAAAGCGCAACCTTTTTTTCAGTCCTGCCTTCGTTCAGAGTGCTCAAAAATCTCACCGAAAACCTGTTCGCGTGGACTTTTTGTACACCTTTGTCCTTTGTTTCCAATAATAGGCTGCACTCCCTTAAATTACCTACCCGGATGGAAAATAGGCGGGCCCAGCGGCCCGCCCATTTTCCACTCAAATGTATTTTTGACACCAGCTGGGGCGCTGTAAAGCCAGTCCCCGGCGGCCTACCGGATGAACTTTTCCAGCAGGCGCATGACCTCCCGCACGTCGATTGGCTTTGCCACATGGGCGTTCATGCCGCAGTCCAGGCTGCGCTTCACATCTTCAGCGAAGGCATCGGCGGTCATGGCGATGATGGGCAGGTCGTGGTCGGGGCGGTCCAGGCCACGGATTACCTGGGTGGCCTCATACCCGCCCATCACGGGCATACGGATGTCCATCAGCACCGCGTCATAATACCCCACGG